>DATGWX010000529.1:0-4777 GCA_035299275.1 Bacteroidia bacterium | reverse complement strand
ATACACTTGGGTACCATATAATGGAGCATCTAATCTACCATCCGGGTCAATCCTATTCATCGGGTTGTCAGAGCAATACACATATGGTGACATCCAAGGTCTTCTCTCGGCCAACGGATCGACACTCGTAAAACTCTGCACACATTTTGGCTCGTTTGCCCATGCTCCCTGCTCAACCTCTCAGAACTTCCCATTTTCGGTTATATTCAACCATTTAACCAAATGCAAAATTAATCTAATTTCCGGTATCGTTGCCATCCGTTGCCCGTTTTTTTTCTTTTTCAACTGAAGAAAAAACCTCGTAGAGATTTGGTTTTCCGTTCGCTGTGCGACTTTTTCAGTTGAAAAGAAAAAATACGGCTCAGTTTTTTGTGTTGGCTTGGTGGCGAAGCCCTCCAAGGCAACGCAAAAAATGAGCATCCAAAGGGGTTTGGGGCATTGGAAGATTGCCTCCAATAAACTCTTTGCGAAGCAACCTACCTGCCGGAGGCTAGCCATTGTTTGACCGGAGGGAGTGGCTGAACAACTCCTAAAAACCAACCCTTTTTTGTATAGGATACCCTCGTTGGGCGGGCGCGTGGATTTGTGGCACGGCTTACACCAAAACGGCTTTCGTGGGTGGATTGCTTGCAAGGGTGGAGAGAAGCCGTTTTGGTGTTCGGGGCGACGGCTATTATATATAATGTGCTTATAGGACTTTTTTCGAAGGGTTGTTGGGCTTGCCCAGGCGTAGGAGAAAAAGCTCCTATAAGAGCACGTTATGTATAATAGCTTCAGGCAGTTTTTTATTGGCGTGTCTTTTTGTTTGTGGGTGGAGGCAGCTCTTTATTTTTTTCAATTGACCTTTAAAGATAAACACTTTCAATTGAAAAAATAATGTGCTGCTTTTGTGCGTGGATTACAAAAAGCATGACAATAAAAAACTGACTGCGGCGCCACGTTGGACAGTGGAAGGGTTGATTTTTTTGTGGGGGGACACTGGCCAAGCCGTGCCACGTGGGGGGATTGGGCGGGACAAAATGGCATCCTATACAAAAAAGGGTTGGTTTTTATCCTATTTCTCTTTGTTTTTCCTTCTATTGCAATGGGTGGTATTGGTTTACTGCCGATTGTAAGGTTTCAAGTTCGGTTTGTTTGTATTGTACGGTGGTGGAAGCTCTGCGATGTCCGGCAAAAACCTGTACAATCCGGGTATCGTTTTCTTTCTTCAGCAAATTGGCAATCACGCTTTGCCGGATTTTCATCGGTTGTATTTTCTGACTTTCCGGACGGTTCTCGTTAATCATTTGACTGATTCCGTGCGGATTGATTTTCTCGCCGTATTGACCTAGTATAAAGGTTTTTTCGTTCGGATTTTGCTTGTTGTATTTCAGTAGATTTGCCCTGTCTTGGGTTAGATAACCGTAAAATAAAAGGATCTGTTTGGCTTGCAGTGGTAAGTTTCGGGGTTGCTGGTGATGCTGACCTTTGATGTGGATTTCGCACTTTTCGAGGTTGATGTCTTCTGTCTCCAGTTGGGCGATTTCCGTCACCGTCAGGGCTTGATAAATAAGTAAAGTAATGATAATCTCGTTTCGCTTTTGAAGGTGCTTTTTTCGCCGTAATTGGTGGGTCTGCAGGAAGTTTTCCAAGGTTTCGGAACTGTACAGGTTATCGACTTGTATTTGCTTGTTTATCTTGTCTTTTAGCAGTAATTCGCTGCAAGGATGGTCTTTTCGTTGTCCTGTTTCTAACAGATAATTGAAGTAGATTTTTACCGCATACAAACAATGCCTTAATGTTTTAGGATGTAAATCGTAGTTCTTCCTGAGGTATTCAATGTAGTTTAAAATGTCTTTGTATTGGGCTTGTTCGGCTCTTTCCTGATAATAATCGGTAAACCGTTTAATAAGATATAAATTAGTGTATAAAGTGCTTTTGCTGTACTTCTTAAGTAGGTATTGTTTTAGGGTCATCATTCATTGCTTTGAGTTGGTTTTGTGTGATATGGGTATATATTTCCGTGCTTTCAATGTGGCTGTGTCCTAAAAAGGTTTGCACCTGTTCCAGTTTCATGCCGTTGGCCAGTAAGTGGGTGGCTATGCTGTGGCGCAGGTTGTGGATGCCTATCTTTGTTAGTTCTTCTTCCGTGTAACAGTTGCCAAAACCGCTTCTTTTTATCAGTTGTTTTAAAAAGCTATTAAATGTCCATTCCTGCATTCTACGCCCTTTGCTGTTGTAAAAAACAACTCCTTTCTGTTCTCCAGTTTCGTCCAGATAGCTTTGGAGTTCTTCGCTTACTTTGTCGCTGATGGGGATTAATCGCCGTTTGCTGTTCTTGCCTTTCTGCACGATAACGATGTTTTCCGTCAGCCTGAGGTCTTCCCGGTTCAAAGCCACGATTTCACTCACCCGCAAACCACAACCGTAAGCCACGTTGAGTATTGCCCTTTCCTGAGTGGCTTGAGTGGCTTGGTACAGCTCCCTGATTTCCTCCTGACTAAAGACGATCCGTTCTGGATTTTTTTGGGGAAGATTAAACCGGAGATGGGATGCCGGGTTAAGCAGGATAACACCTGTGTCGAGCAAATAAGCCAGGTACATTTGTATGCAACGCATGCAGTCATAAATGGCTTTTGTACTTAACGGCTTTCCTGTCCTGATGCTGGTTTTGCTTTTCAGATAGTCATTAAATTGGGTAATCTCTACGGCTGTAATCTCATGGGGTAAGTAAATCCCGGATTTCTCCAACCACCAGAAGAACTCTTTTAAATACAAGTACCGGGATTGGCAAGTAGCTTCATTATAACCCAATAACGACAGGTAATCTTTGTACTGCTTGGCTTCTTGCTGGTAACTTTCGGTATAAACGATGTATCGGCTCGGCTTTCCCACTTTATTAGTTGACAGTTTTTTGTATGACCTTTTTAAGTGCTACGATTGTTTTGCTTACTCTTTATCTTGGAATTAGGAACACTAGACTAATTATCAATCATTAATTATTCATTATCAATTAAATACGAAGTATTTTAGCGTTCCTTTCGTGTTCCGTAGCGTTCCACATTTACTTTTCCGCTTGCCGTAGCTGTTGTATCTGTAATAGTAAAAAATCTTTTATCTCGGCTCTGAGTTTATGGTAATTGTCCCAATAACTGATTTTGTATTTAATCCCTTTGTTGGCAAAACCGCCTATTTGCTTGAGATATTCCAGCTCTACCAAGGTTTGTATGTATCTAAATAACTGTGTCTTGCTGATATTGAACTCTTGCCGGACTTCCCGCAGAATAAACTCCGAAGAATCATTTTTTACATATTTCTTTAGCCGTTCAAAGAACTGGCGCAGACTGCCATCCAGTTCATCTACTTTTAAAACGATACTCTCAAACAGCACTTCGGTAGCTTGTTCTATGTCGTCAATATCGGTGATGAGTTCGTTGTTGGCGTTGAGCTGTCGGCTGTATTGGTTCAGCAGGGTAACTTGTTTAATAACGGATTGGTACATCTCGTTTAACCGCCTTACTTTATGCACCTTTTCGGGTAACAGTAGTTTTGTGGCATACGGATTTACCACCTCGTAAGGCTTTAAGTTCCGCACCATTTGTTGGACAAAGTTGGTTGCTTTCTTTTGGTCGTCCCGGCTTATTTCTCCTGCACTTTTCTTGTTTTGGTAGGTAATGATCCGTTGTGTCTGTTCTTTGCTCTCGTCCACTGCCAGTAAAAAACTACGGCTCATATTGTCCTCATACGTTTCGCCTTTGGTGGTGGCTGATAAACTGCTGAACTGACCTTTTACGATTTTATGGCTGGATTTGTTATTGCCTTTCTTGTCCTTAATGGTTACAGAGCTGCGCAACACCTGATTGCTGATAAACTCACGCAAGGCGTACAAAGCATCTTCTTTCAATCCGTCCAAATCCTCGATAATGATGATTTTTTGGAACAAATCAAACTCGCCCCAGTTGTACAAACTGCTTTCGGTAATGCGGGTAAACCGCAAAACGTCTTCGGGTGGCATAAGGTCGGCAATTCTGCCAATAATATGTGTCTTTCCGCTCCCCGAGCTGCCTTGTACCAAAGCGTGCAAAGGTTGTTTGTTCAGGTAGCTAATGGTAATCAGGAACAACAGCAGCCGGCTGTTTTCTTCCCCGATAATGCCGCTTTGTTCAATCAGCTTGTTGAGCGATTTTAAAAGGTTCTTTTGTTTCAGAAACGTTACTGCCGATTCTAATTGTCCGGTTCTGGCGGCAACTGGAACGTTTTGCGGTTCTGGTTTTTTCTTTTCAATTGATTCTTCAGTTGAAAAAGAAAAAGTCGGATCTTCGGTAAATTCGCATTCTTTGCGGGTGTTTATCAGGTGGGTGAGTACTTCGGGTGTATGGCCTTGCAAAAGGCTATTCACGTCTTCGTTTTCGGGAACTTGTACGCTGCTTATCGTTAGGGCTGGATATTCGCTTTTGAGCATGGGAGCATATTTTGCCACCGCTTTTTCCCCGGGCTGGTCACCATTCAAAAAGAAAATAATTTCCTTTAATTCCCTGAGTTCTCTAATGGCTTGTTGGTGTTCCTCGGTCAGTCCGTTTGTGCCATACTGAGCCAAAACGCTGTACTGCTCTTTAATTTCAGGTACTTGAAGAAGTGTTGCTGCATCGATAATGCTTTCGGTTAATATCAGCTTGGTAGTGTTTGGGGCAGGATAACCGGGATAAAGTCCGCTTCGGTCTTTGAGGTAAAAATGGCGTTGCTCTTTGTCGTTCAGGGTACTTCTAAAATACAAGCCTGTGATTTGGTTCTCCGCACT
>DATGWX010000528.1:0-3458 GCA_035299275.1 Bacteroidia bacterium | reverse complement strand
GTACAGCAACTGGAAGAGCTGGGTGCATCAGCAGAACAATTGAAAGAACTGCTGGGCAAAGGCCGGGCCCGAAAAGGCATTCTGGAAGGTGACCTGATTAATGGCGAACTCGAAATTGGTCAGGTTGCGGCACAAATACATGAACAGTATTCCGTAGCAGAAATTATGCAAAAGTTGATTACAGAATTTCATCTTTCACAACAACAACTGAACAACATTTCACTTTGAACAATACAGAAAATATTCAAACCAAAACGTTGAAAAACGGCATTCGTGTGGTGCACAAACAAATTCCCGCCACCCGTGTGGGACATTGCGGCTTTGTTATACACGCAGGTTCACGCGATGAACACCCTGATGCCATTGGTGCGGCTCACTTTCTCGAACACATGTTGTTTAAAGGTACTCAAAAGCGCAAAGCGCGTCAGATACTCAACCGCATGGATGAGGTGGGTGCTGAAATTAATGCCTACACTACCAAAGAACACACGAGTGTTTACTCCTCCTTTCTTGACCAACACCTGAACAGAGCAATCGAGCTGTTGTGCGATATTTGTTTCCACTCCACTTTTCCGGCCAATGAAATGGTGAAGGAAAAAAAGGTGGTGCTCGAAGAGTATGAAATGTACCTCGACTCACCCGATGAAAGCATCTACGATGAGTTTAGCGAACTGCTGTTCAAAAAGCATGCACTGGGTCACAACATTTTGGGAACACGTGATTCCATAAATGGATTTACCGCTGCACAACTCCAACACTTTGTTCAACACAACTACACAGCCGAAAACCTCGTATTTTCCTCCACCGGAGATTTTACTTTACAACAGGTACTTGATGTGCTGGAACCTCAGCTTAGCCACATTCGTTTCCCTAAACACAACAGAACCCGCAAGAAACCTGCTGCACAAAAACCTTTTGAAAAAACGGTTAAAAAATCATTTGTGCAAGCCCATTGCATTATGGGTGCACGAGCTTATGCCGCTTCACACAAAAACCGCATGGCGCTAGTGTTGCTCAACAATTACCTGGGCGGGCCTGCACTTAACTCCCGCCTCAACATTTCTGTACGTGAAAAATATGGCTATACCTACCAGATAGAATCATCCTATGTACCTTATAGCGATAGCGGCATGTTTACCATTTATTTAGGCACCGACCCTGTTTACCTTAACCGGTGTGTGGATTTAATTGAAAAAGAGTTGCGCACTGTATGTACCACTTCTTTTTCTCCAGCCAAATTACAAGCCGCCAAAAAACAGATGATAGGACAAATAAGTATTGCGGAAGAAAACCGCAGCAGTTTGATGCTGGCTTTGGGTAAAAGCATGTGCGACTTTAATCGTGTTGACACATTGGAACAACTCTTTAAAAAAGTGGAAGCCATCACCCCGCAACAACTTATAGAAACTGCAAATGATGTTTTGCAGCCACAGCAACTGAGTCGACTCATATACCTGCCCGAGGGAGAGTAACGTTTATTGAACTACAGGAAATTTGCCTGGTTTGCATTTTTATAAAATGCCCGCACGTACACTGTTCCAAAGTAAAAACAATTATTTAGCTTTTATAATTTTTCTGTACTCTTTAGCTCCGTTTTTTAAAATCAGCTGCAAGGTATAGAATCCAGGAGGCAAATGAGAAAGGTTCCACTGTTCCGGGTTTCTTTGCGGGTACATTACAGCTACCAAGCTGCCACGAACGTCAACAATACGCACCCTCTCAAGCTTGTCTGACGCTACTGTCAGCCATTCGTTAAACGGGTTGGGAAATACTTGTATATATTCCTGCGAGATGCTGCCATTCACATATGTGCCTGGTGAATAAGTAAACTGTACAGGAGTTGAAAGTGAGATACAGCCTTTGATACTTTTTAATTCCACTTGATAACTTCCCGATATTTTCGGAACGGTATACCACAAAAACTCATTTAATGCAGTGTCGTTCCGATACCAGCGGTAATAGTATGAACTGGAGTTGATTGAACTAAATAAGGTATCTCGTGTAGCCTGTATCTGCGCAGCAGGAGGAGAAACATTAACCATAATGGACGTGTTGCCTGCCCAAGGTGATACACATGAGGAGTCTATCAGATGAACCGCCTGCACACGCCACACTCCCGCTGATTTGGGATAATGAAACGAGAGCGTGTCAAATGCTACTGTTTGAGCATCTTGTTGCCACCGGAATAGCGCATTGGTATCTGAAGTAACTTTTAATACGGCACTGTCTCCATCGCAAATTACAGGACCTTTAAGCACCTGATAAGTTAATGCGGGTCGTTTTAATGAAGCCACAACAACAGTGTCTGAACGCATCAAGCAGGTTGAATCTTCATCTCGGGTTTCACAATAATAAAATCCAGCTTGTGTTACTGTAATGGAATTGGAAATACTTGCCAACAATCCCCCGTTTCTGTACCAACTGTATCTGGCTTGTGGTGTGATAGCTGTATCTGTTATGATACGGCTATCTCCTGTACATAAGTAAGAGATTGCACCTTGATTGAGGCGTGGGGTTTTGGGTGAATAAATATATATATTTCGGGAAGCAGAATCAGTACACCCTCTGTTGGTCACCAGTAATTTAATCTGTTTTGTACCGGGCAACGAATCATTATACATTACTGGTGTTTGTGTTGCAGTAGTGCCACCCGGAAATTTCCATAGCCTTGTTGTAGTACTTACCATGGATCCGGTGTGTGATAACTCAAACCCTTTGTTTAATGTGCACTTCAACGTATCGGTAGTAGCAATACCAATCACCGGCCGCCATGCAATCGATAACTGAGGTGAAACTTCACCTGTATAAATACCGTGAGTTAATACTGCTGCAACGGCAACTCTGTAAATATAACTTTGTGACAAACCACTTACCGGAATTTTAGCACCAATTTTACCAGAGTACACATTTGTTCTTATTTCAGCAATCATTCCGTTGGGAACTTGTATTATTCCTGATTCGTTGCTCAGGTATAAGCGGTACGTTACTGAATCGGTAAAAGGTATTGAAGAGGTAAAGTTGACATAAATGCTATCACCTGTACAAAACACTGTTCGGCTTACTGAAGTTATAACCGGAGCGTTGAAGGTGCGTTGTTGAGATTGGGTTATTAAACCGGTTTGATAATGGGCTAAATGGTCACTTCCGTTGTAGTGAAACAGCGAAAAATGATACGTGGTGTCGGGTTGCAGTCCGGTTAGCCATGCTGTTGTGTCTTCTCCCACATAAGCTACAACAGCGGAATCACCCATATCATAGCCGGTACCGTACTCTGCTGCATGAAGCGGAAGCACACTTATAGGCTTGTTTGATATGAGCAACAGGTATTTATCACAAGACTTGCGTTGCCAATGTGCCCGCATACTTTGATGGGCTGTTTGAGAAAAAGTGAGTTGATTGGATACAACTGCCGGCTTTGCTGGCATAGGCAATAAACCCGCATTGTTGGCTTTGGAAAT
>DATGWX010000527.1:0-2584 GCA_035299275.1 Bacteroidia bacterium | reverse complement strand
TAGTGCCCTCTTTTTTACTGTTGTATAATTCTCCCTTCCACACTTCTCCCTTACTCATGCACTGCCACATTTGTGTGTTAAACCCGTTATCACGTAAACCCGTTGCCACTTCAGTAAACAGCTTCCCTATTTTTGCAGCATAGGAGTGTTGAGAGAGTTTCTCCAGATTGGAATTCATGAATTCAATCTTGCCTTCGTGATTTGCGATAATAAGTAACGCTGAACTGCTGATGGCATTTTTAAATTCGCTCAACTCTTTCACCAGTTCGCCTACTTTTTGTTCTGCTTTTAACTGCGTGGAAATTTCTTGCGGTAGTACCAGAATGCACGCGCGCTTATTGAAAGTTACATGTTGATAGGTTACATGAATGTGCAACAACTCACCACTTTTTTTGATGTGGCGCCAATGCCCCGCATCTACAAATCCGGTAGTATTTTTATTGATTGCTCTTTCCAGAATAGGAATGTCTTCATGCGGGCGTATATCGCGCAGGTTGAGTGCTAAAAACTCATCACGTGTATAGCCGTATTGTCTGGTGCAGGCATCGTTTACGGCTACAAAGTTTAACGTATCAAGGTCAACAATATAGATAGGGAAGGGACTGCCCTCAAAAAGCTTTTGATAGTTTTCGAGTGAGCTGCGTAATTTTTTCTCATGGTAATCAGAAAGGAAAAAAATAAGCAGTGCGGTGGCCGTGATAAAAACAAGACCTTTAGCTATTGATAAGGGGATGATATCATTAATGCCTTGCTGTTGCTGCAGCTCATGCAGAAGGTTATCGCTAAAGAGAATCCAAAAGGCAGAGCATACAAAATAAATGAAGGCGATATAAAATGGAGTAAGACGCATAGTTTTCAGAATAGTCGTGTAAAATACACACTAATCCGGTTATTACAACAAGTTTAATTACCCCGGTATTCTGGCCATGTATTTTTCCATGTCCACAATCTGAGATTTAATCTCAGGGCTTTTAGGTTTTAATGCTTTAGCTTTTTTAAAGTACTCTTTACCTAATCTGTTCTGCCTGCGGTTAATTTCCAATGAACTTAATTGCAGGTAAGCGGCAGCCAGGTTGTCGTCATCTGGTAAGCCTTTACTTACTGCTTCTTTCAAATTAATGCGGGCAGTTTTGTGGTCGCCTTTCTGCATAGCAATCATACCCAGTTGCAGGTACTGCACACCTTCCTGCTCTTTGAGCATGGAGCTGTTGGTTTGCAAACTTTTTCTGATGTTCTCTTCTGCTTTATCTAAGTCTTTACCCGCAAAAGCGAGGTTGGATTGCAACATGTAAAAACTCTGACGAATGGGTTTGAACAACAGATTAGGATATTTAATCATGTTCACATACCGGATAGCTAAATCAGGGTCATCATCTTCAATGGCCATTTGTACTAAGCGCATCGTACCCAAAACAAAGTGCAAGGCAATAAATACAACGGCCACCAGATAAATAAGGAGGGCGCTCCAAAAACCTTCACTTACATTGACCCATATTCCTAAAGGAATAAGTACAATACCAATATAAAGGCGATAAAGAATGAACCACTTTAACAATTTCATGTTCGTGTGAATTTTGAGGGGCAAAGATAGTGTTTTTTTCTTGCTCCTGCGGGTGATATGCTTAGTTGTGTCTGACGGTGTTAAGCGCCTATGGCTGTAATACCCGGCAGTTCTTTTCCTTCAAAATATTCCAGCAGTGCCCCGCCTCCGGTACTTACATAGCTTACTTTACTTTCATACCCGAATTTGCTGATGGCTGCGGCTGAGTCGCCCCCTCCAATCAGGCTGAAGGCACCGTTTTGAGTCGCCTCTACTACAGCATCTGCTACAGCTTTGGTGCCGGCTTCAAAATTGCTCATTTCAAATACTCCCATTGGACCGTTCCACAAAATGGTTTTGGAGTTGCGCAATACCTCAGCGTAAGTTTTAATTGCATCAGGGCCTATGTCTAAGCCCATCCATCCGTCAGGTATGGCGTTGCTGGCGGTGGTGTTGGTTTGTGCTTCGTTGGCAAACTGGTCGGCAATTTTTGAATCTACCGGCAGATATAAATTTACCCCTTTGGCCTTGGCTTTTTCCATTAACTCGAGGGTAAGTGCCATGCGGTCATCTTCACACAGGGAGTTGCCAATGGTGCCGCCCTGAGCTTTCATGAACGTGTACGACATGCCTCCGCCAATCAAAATATTATCGGCAATGTTGAGCAGGTTTTCAATGATGAGTAACTTATCGGAAACTTTTGCGCCACCCACAATAGCCGTAAACGGACGCTCTGATTTTTTCATCACTTTCTCTGCATTGGCTACTTCTTGGGCCATTACATAACCAAAACATTTGGCCTCAGGGAAAAATTTCGCAATTACAGCAGTGGAAGCGTGCGCGCGGTGGGCAGTTCCAAAGGCATCGTGCACATACACATCACCGTATTTGGAGAGTTTTTCAGCAAAAGCTTCATCTCCTTTTTCTTCTTCTTTGTAAAAACGCAGGTTCTCCAGTAACAAAACTTCGCCCGGTTTCAATGACGCGGCCAACTCAGCAGCATCTGCACCCAGGCAGTCAGTAGCAAATTTTACGTTTACGCCC
>DATGWX010000526.1:0-6660 GCA_035299275.1 Bacteroidia bacterium | reverse complement strand
GACCCCTCACAATTAAACGTTTTCGCTAACCGTTAATTTTTTATTATGTTTGAGGGTTGGAACAAAAAGAAACTACAGTTGCTAAAAAACGTTGGGTAGCCAAAGAATGCCCCGATAAAGAAAGTGCAGAGAAATTATCGAAACTACTGAATATTAATAGTGTATTCAGCACGTTATTGCTGCAAAGGGGTATTACCACCTTTGAAGGAGCCCGATATTTTTTCCGACCCTCTCTCGACCATTTGCACGATCCCTTTCTGATGAAAGACATGCAAAAGGCAGTTGAACGCATTCAGCAAGCTATCAATGAGAACGAAAAAATACTTGTTTACGGAGATTACGATGTGGATGGCACCACTGCTGTAGCTACCGTTTTTAGTTTCTTTAACCAGTTTTATCCCAACGTTGATTTTTACATCCCTGACCGCTATGCTGAAGGATACGGCATTTCCTATAAAGGTATTGATTGGGCTGCAGAACAGGGCTTTAAAGTTATTATTGCCCTTGACTGCGGAATAAAATCCATTGCACACATTGACTACGCCTTGGAAAAAGGAGTTGAGTTCATTATTTGCGACCACCATTTGCCTGGAGAAGTAATTCCAAAAGCAACAGCTATACTTAACCCGAAACAGGCTGATTGCAATTACCCGTTCAAAGAACTCTCTGGTTGCGGCATCGGGTTTAAACTCATTCAGGCCTATGCTACGGCTACCAATATGCCCGATGTTAAAATTGAACGTTACCTCGATTTAGCTGCAGTAAGTATTGCTGCTGATATTGTGCCCATCAACGATGAAAATCGCGTTTTGGCTCATTTCGGACTTAGAAAATTAGTAGAAGACCCGAACTATGGACTAAGCGCTTTGCTGGAATATTCTTCCAAAAAACCTGAGCTTACTATAAGCGATGTGGTATTCAGCATCGGGCCACGCATTAATGCAGCCGGCCGTATTGCTGATGCTAAAGACTCCGTTCGGCTGATGTTGGCGCCTTCTATGGAAAAAGCACGGGAATTTGCCGGACAAATAAACACCCACAACGAAGAGCGCAGAAACTTTGACACCAACATTACCGAAGAAGCACTCTCTTTGATTGAGAACAGCACCGAAATGCATAATCGCAGAAGTACCGTAGTGTACAATCCTGAGTGGCACAAAGGGGTAATAGGTATAGTGGCTTCCCGTCTTATTGAAAAATACCATCGCCCCACTGTAGTACTCACACGTTCTAACGGAGTAGCTACAGGTTCAGCCCGTTCAGTTCCCGGTTTTGATTTATACAAAGCTATTGAAAGTTGCAGCGATTTACTCGAGCAGTTTGGCGGCCACACACATGCTGCCGGCCTTACGTTGAAAGTAGAAAACGTTGATGCATTTATTGAACGGTTTGAAAAAGCAGTTGCTGATAACATTCAGGAAAAAAGTTTGACTCCTGAAGTTGAATACGACATTGAATTGCCTTTCAAATCTATCAACCAACGCTTCATGAATATCCTCAAACAATTCGCACCTTTTGGTCCGGCCAACATGAATCCGGTATTTATGACCCGCAACGTGTGGGACAACGGTTACGGAGCAATTGTGGGTGAAAATCACCTTCGGCTTTCTTTATTGCAGGATGCTCACAGTAAACCTTTGAAAGGAATTGCTTTCGGGCAGGCCCACCACTATGACAGAATTGCAACCGGCATCTCCTTTGACATTTGTTATACCATTGAAGAAAATCACTTCAACGATACCACTACCTTGCAATTAAATATTAAAGACATCAAGTTTGCCGATGAACGATAAGATGAACTTACGCGCGTCTCACATTGTAAAGCGTTACAAAAAACGCACAGTGGTGAATGATGTTTCTTTTCATGTAAACCAGGGTGAAATTGTGGGTTTACTCGGGCCCAACGGAGCAGGAAAAACAACCTCGTTTTACATGGTAGTAGGATTGATTAAACCAGAAACAGGTCACATTTTCCTCAACGATGAAGACATTACCGAACTGCCCATGTACAAACGCGCGCAAAAGGGTGTAGGCTATCTGCCTCAGGAAGCATCTGTTTTTCGCACCCTTACTGTGGAAGAAAATATTCTTTCAGTAATGGAGATGACCAACATGAAAAAGAAAGAGCAGAAAGAAAGACTGGAAGGCCTGATTGAAGAATTCAGTTTGCAAAAAGTAAGAAAAAGTCAGGGTAAAGTACTTTCAGGCGGAGAAAGAAGAAGAACTGAAATTGCCCGTGCATTAGCCGTTGACCCTAAATTTATTTTGCTGGATGAACCTTTTGCCGGTGTTGACCCCATTGCTGTAGAAGATATTCAAAGTATTATATTCAAACTCAAAGCAAGAAACATAGGCATACTCATTACTGACCATAACGTAGACGAGACATTAAGCATTACTGACCGAACGTATCTTCTATTTGAAGGAGCTGTATTGCGTGAAGGAAGTGCTGAACAACTGGCTGAAGATGAACTGGTGCGTAAAGTTTATCTCGGTAAAAACTTCGTACTCAAAAAACATCTATAAATCGCTTTCAGCAAACACATGGTGAACGGCAAACTGTACATCGTACCCACACCAATAGGTAACCTGGAAGACATTACCCTGCGCGCTTTGCGTATACTTAAAGAGGTTGATATTATTCTGGCCGAAGACACACGCACCAGTGGTAATTTGCTCAAACATTTTGAGATCGACAATAAACTGATGAGTTATCACCAGCACAACGAACACGGTGTATTGCCTAAAATGATTTCGTTGTTGCAGGAAGGAAAGAATCTGGCGCTGGTTACTGATGCCGGCACACCCGGCATCTCTGATCCCGGTTATTTACTTATACGTGAATGTGTACGCCACAACCTTCCCATTGAGCCGCTGCCTGGTGCAACAGCATTTGTACCGGCCCTACTCAAATCAGGTTTCCCTTGTGATGAGTTTGTGTATATCGGTTTTCTTCCACAGAAAAAAGGAAGACAAACAGCTGTACAAAAAATAGCTGAAGACGAACGCACCACTGTCATGTATGAATCCCCACACCGTCTTATCAAACTGCTCGAACAGTTACTTGAATTTTGTGATGCCGAGAGAAAAATTTCTGTCTCTCGTGAACTCACCAAAAAATTTGAAGAAACAATAAACGGAACTATAACTGAAGTGCTGCAACACTTTCTGCAACATGAACCCCGAGGGGAATTTGTTGTAGTTGTAGAAGGAAAAGGAAAAACAAAACCTGTCCCTGACAAAACTTAAAATTCAAATCAACTCACTTTCATGAATATCAATTACACTGTTACCGAACGATTTTTGCGCTATGTACAAATAGATACTCAAAGCGACCCGGCATCACCCACCTGCCCTTCAACAGAGAAGCAAAAAAACCTAGGCAAAGTATTGGTGGAAGAGCTGCTGGCTATTGGAATTACAGATGCACACATGGACGAAAACGGATATGTGTACGGAACAATCCCCGCCACCTCAACCAAAAACATTCCCGTTGTTTGTTTCTGCTCCCACATGGATACTTCGCCTGATTGCAGCGGCACTAATGTGAAACCAATTGTACACAAAAACTACAGCGGTGGAGACATTATTTTACCTGCGGATACCACACAAATTATTTCACCCAAAGACCATCCTTCTTTGTTGATTCAAAAAGGCAATGACATCATTACTGCTGATGGCACCACACTTTTAGGGGCTGATAACAAAGCAGGTGTAGCAGAAATTATGGACGCTGCACATTACCTCATACAACACCCGGAAATACAACACGGCACTATAAAAATTTTATTTACTCCTGATGAAGAAATAGGACGCGGGGTAGAAAAAGCTGACTTGAAAAAACTGGCGGCTGATGTGGGTTACACTATGGATGGGGAAGAGTTAGGCCACTTAGAAAACGAAACCTTTAGTGCCGATGGGGTTACTTTACACATTAACGGATGCAGCACACACCCGGGTTTTGCCAAAGGAAAGATGGAAAGCGCCATCAAAATTGCTGCTGAAATTATTGAATCACTACCTAAGCATACGCTAAGTCCTGAAACTACTGAGGCCAAAGAAGGATTCATTCATCCGGTAAGTGTGAGCGGAAGTATTGAACGCACGACTATACAATTTATCATCCGCGATTTTGAGACAGACGGACTCAAAAAACACGAAGCTTTTCTTGAAGACATCGTTAAAAAAGTACTGGCCAAATTTCCTAAATCGGGTTATGAATTTGTTGTAACCGAACAGTACCGCAACATGAAACAAGTGCTTGATCAAAATCCGAAAATAGTTGACTATGCATTAGAAGCCATACGAAGGGCAGGGATTCAGCCCGTGCTCAGCAGCATTCGCGGAGGTACAGATGGCTCGCGGCTTTCCTACATGGGTTTACCTTGCCCAAACATTTTTGCCGGTGAGCACGCCTTTCATTCCAAACACGAGTGGGTATCTGTACAAGACATGCAAAAAGCAGTGGACACCATTGTGCACCTTTGCTGTGTGTGGGAAGAGAACAGCTGATACACCTAAGCTCTTAACTCACTTAAAAGCAACATAATCAGGCGGGATAAACAATTGTTAGGCAGCGCTTGTTTACCGATAGAAATAGCTAATTTTGCAAACTATTTCTAAATTAAAATCAGCATAATGCCTGAAACAGTCAAAGAAACAGTTGAATCGGTTGTTATCCGTTTCGCTGGCGACTCAGGTGACGGGATGCAACTTACCGGCTCTCAGTTCACCAATACATCAGCCCTGTTGGGTAATGACATAGCCACCTTCCCGGATTTTCCGGCTGAAATACGCGCCCCCATCGGAACCTTGGCCGGTGTATCAGGCTTCCAGATTCACTTCGGTTCAACCCGTATTCACACGCCTGGCGATGCCTGCGATGTGCTGGTGGTAATGAACGTTGCTGCATTAAAAGCCAACCTTCGTCACCTCAAAAAAGGCGGAACCGTAATTGCGAACACCGATGGATTTGATGCCAAAAACATGCGTTTGGCCGGAGTTACAGGTGAAATAACCCCATTGGAAGACGGCTCTTTAGATGCCTATGACGTTAAAAAATTAGACGTCACCAAAATTACCCGGGCAGCCTTAACTGATTCAGGTTTGGGTACCAAAGAAATTGACCGGTGCAAAAATATGTTTGTACTCGGTTTGGTTTATTGGATGTACCATCGCCCGTTAGAAAATACCATAGCCTTTATAGAAAGCAAATTCAAAAAAAATCCTGCCGTTGCTGAAGCCAATGTCAAAGTACTAAAAGCAGGCTGGAACTACGGTGAAACTACGGAGGCTTTCTCTTCTCGCTATGATGTGGCTAAAGCTAAAATGGATGCGGGCATTTACCGCGGCATTACCGGAAACGTAGCGGCTACATACGGTTTAATTGCAGCCTCTGTAAAATCAGGCCTGCCTTTGTTCCTCGGCTCTTACCCCATTACTCCTGCTTCTGATATTTTGCACGAGTTATCTAAATACAAAAACTTTGGTATACGCACTTTTCAGGCAGAGGATGAAATAGCGGCTATTGGTTCAGCCATTGGTGCTGCCTTTGGCGGTAACCTGGCCATCACCACTTCATCGGGCCCGGGCATTGCGTTAAAAACAGAAGCCATAGGTTTAGCTACCATGCTGGAACTACCGCTGGTAATTTGCAATATTCAACGTGGCGGACCATCAACCGGATTACCTACCAAAACCGAACAGGCTGACTTGTTACAGGCCATGTACGGCAGAAACGGTGAGTGCCCTGTGGTGATTATCGCAGCACAATCTCCGGCTGATTGTTTTGATGCCGCCTACGAAGCCTGCCGCATAGCATTGGAACACATGATTCCGGTATTCTACCTGAGTGACGGGTACATTGCTAACGGTTCCGAACCCTGGAAGTTTCCGCAAACAGCTGATTTACGTGATATCAAAACTTCCTTCGCTAAACCTGAAGATAAAACAGACGGTAAGTTTCTACCTTACAGTCGCGATGAGAAATTAGCGCGTCCTTGGGCAATTCCGGGAACAAAAGGTCTGGAACACCGCATTGGCGGGTTAGAGAAACAAAACATTACCGGTAATATTTCTTACGATCCCGAAAACCACGAATTCATGGTGAAACTTCGTGCTGAACGTGTAGAACGTGTAGCCGATTTTATTCCTGAACAAAAAATTGATAACGGACCTGAACAGGGTGATGTGCTTATCCTAGGTTGGGGTGGAACATACGGTTCGCTAAAAACGGCCACTCGAGATTTATTGGCTGAAGGACTCAACGTAGCACACGCTCACCTGCGTTACATGAACCCCATGCCTAAAAACATTGAGAAGGTGTTGCGCAGCTACAAAAAGGTATTAGTTCCAGAATTAAACAACGGACAACTGGTGCGCATCATTCGCGATAAGTTTTTGATTGACGCTCAACCGCTCAATAAAATTCAAGGTCAACCGTTCACTACCGTGGAGATTAAAAATAAAGTAAGAGAAATGTTGAATGCTTAATTTTTAGTGAGTCCCTTAAAGAAAATATTATTAAAGAAAAAACATTCAATTTTTCGTTATCCGTAATTGAACTCTACAAAAAGATGTTGGAACAAAATGAATATGTACTTTCTAAACAGTTGCTCAGAAGCGCAACCAGCATTGGGGCAAATGTGAATGAAGCCACAG
>DATGWX010000525.1:0-2638 GCA_035299275.1 Bacteroidia bacterium | reverse complement strand
GCAGATGAAACAGTACATGTTTAACAAGGGATATTATGCAGCTGAAGTATCTGCTGAAATCAGCAAAGGAAGAAAGGCCCGTGTTCATTACTCCATCAATACAGGTTCTCCCTACAAAATAGATGTGTTGTATTACAATATTCCTGATTCTGACCTGGCCAATGTAATTTATGCCGATACAAGCAAACGGGTACTGGAGATGGGACAGCATTATGATCTTAACAATTTGCTGAAGGAGAAAAACAGGATTACTGATATTCTTCGTAACAACGGGTATTTCTATTTTACAAAAGACTACATCACGTTCGATGTTGATTCCAATAACATGAACAATACGGTTAAGCTTTCACTCAATGTAAGGAACCCAGGCAACCGAAAGCATATGAAATTTCATATACGCTTTGTTAGAGCAGAGCTAAATGATGAAGAGGAAATAAATCCCCGAATTGATACTATAGAGTACAAGGGTGTTACGTATGTGTACAAAGGATATTATGTAAAGCCTGAAATTATGGAGCGTATGATTGATATCAGGGCGAATGATATTTACAATCAGGCAAAGGTGCAGGCAAGTTATTCCCGCTTATTGGATATGCAGTTATTTCGTTTTGTCAATATAGGTTTTGAGGCAGTAGGAAGTGATACAAGTGGTTGGGTTAACTGCACGCTACGAATGTCACCTCATCTTGTGAATGAATTTATTGAAGAGCCTCAACTCATCACGTCAGACCAAAATAGTGCACTAACCAACCGTAACTTCAGGAATTACGGAGTGGCGAATAATTTTATTTTCCGGAATAAAAACACATTCAAAAGAGGTGAAATTCTTCAGCTTACCTGGAGAGCAGCACTTGAAATACAACCTACTAATACCAATGGAGGCCGGTACTTCAGTTCAGAGCAGTCCATTACAGCCAGTCTTATTCAGCCTAGGTTACTTGGCTTGAGGGCCTTAGAGGTAAGGAAAAATGCCAGCCGAAATAAAACCAGTTTCAACCTGGCGTTCACCTATGAAACGAATATTGATTTTGTGAGAAGGTTGCTCACCGGCTCATATAACTACCAGCAAAGACGCAATTTATTCACGTACAGTTTTACTCCTTTGGAAGTTAGTTTTATTCAAACCAACCCCACTCCGCGCTTCAGTAGCTATTTAGATACGCTGCAGGATATTTTTCTGCGTAATTTGTTTTCCAATAACATGATTATGAATAATCGCTTTACTGTAGTTTACAGTAACCAGCAAAAACACCGGGGAAGAAGTTATTGGTACATTATTTCTGATGTGGCTGAATTTGCAGGTAATGCCATCAATGCTGTTCAAAAACTTACAGGAGAATCTATTGATACCACATTGGGTAGTTATCGGTTTTTGGGTTTAAATTATTACCAATATTTCAGGTCAACATTGGATGTACGTTACAATACCATTTTTAATGAAAACACTTCCATGGTATGCCGTACCTATTTTGGTTTGGGCGTGCCCTATGGCAATTCAAGAGTAATGCCTTTTGAGCGAAGATTTTTTATGGGTGGAGCAAATGATTTAAGGGCATGGCGACCGCGTATTTTGGGTCCGGGAGGATTTGCCAATAGTGCAGGTTCTCAAATTGACCGCTCAGGTGAAATAAAACTGGAAGCCAACATTGAATATAGATTTGATATTCTTGATCCGTATCTGGAAGGTGCCTTTTTTACGGATGCCGGCAATATATGGTTATCCAGAAAAGACCCTTCGTTCCCTGACGGAGAATTTAACTTTTCCCGTTTTACACAAGAGTATGCTATGGATGCCGGTATGGGTTTGCGTTTAAACTTTAGCTTCTTTATCTTCAGGTTAGATGGTGCAATTCCATTGAGAGACCCGGGCTATGCCGCAAGCAAAAGATGGGTAGTAAATAACATAGGTACTAACCGTTGGGTTAGAAATAACCTGCAGTTAAATCTGGCTATCGGGTATCCGTTTTAATACCGAACTATTTTTTTGATTACAGATTCTTGTGCTGTTACAACGCGCAACATATACGTTCCGCTTTTCAAAAATCCCGTATCTATTTTAATTTCTTCTTCAGGATTTTTATGGTCATAGTTTTGACTATAAAGCTGGTTTCCGGATAAATCCATAATGGCAATTTCTATGCTGCCCGATACTGCATTCTGTAGGGTGAGGGTAGTACTGTTGCCAAAAGGATTAGGGTGTACTGTTGCTGCAGTTTGTTTTGTGGTATTAATAGTTACAGCTGCAATAGTTGAATACTCGAAATAGCCATCGTAATCCACTATTTTTAATCTGTAGTAAACAACAGTTGCTGTATGAGCGTATTCCTCATCAATAGCAGTGTAACTGCGCAGTGTGTTACTTATGTCTGCTGCACTTACTGATTTGCCGGTGTATTCAAAATCCACTCCGTTATACGAGCGTTCAATGTCAAATCGTTCACTGTTTTTTTCACTGGCGGTTTGCCAGTGAAGTAAAATGTCTTTGTCCTGTTTGGAGGCAGTGAAAGAAATTAGTTCTACAGGGAGTGGTGCATTGATGTCTGTTCCGGTAAAAATAGAAAAAGAAGTGTATGGGGTGGTAGGTGCAAATGTTCGGTTGGTGGCGTTTACGGTAGTTGAGGCACAAGCGCAACTCCAA
>DATGWX010000524.1:0-2252 GCA_035299275.1 Bacteroidia bacterium | reverse complement strand
AATAAAAATACACCAGCGATCTTTTTTGTGAAGAATTATCCGGGCGTTATTTCCAAAGCCTGAGGTTGACGCAATTTGTGTAATGGTAGGAGTTGATGTATTACACTGATCACATTTATACAAGGAGTTATCGCCATATATAAAGTAAACAGAAGATGGGTCTGCTTTTGAAACAGCTAAATTGGTAATAGTCATGTTAGTGAAAGAACTTAACTGAGTCCAGCTTACCGCAGTTGATGGCACAGCTTTAAGATTCATGGTTCTGTACAACTGAGATTGTCCATAGTACATTATATTTTCATCCACCGGGTCGAGCAAATAATTTCCCTGTCCGTTAATGCCCTCTTCGCCTCCGGTTACAAAACGTCTGTTGCCTCCGTTAAAATAAAGCACATTGGTATCCTTGTAATCAAAATGAAAATCGCCTGTCCAGTCACCGCCTTTTATGGTGTAGAAAATTCCGTTGCGGTAAATGTTCAGCCCATTATCCTGCAAGCCGCCTATCAGAATTTCTTTCCGCAAAATACTTTGCCCCATCTTGTAAAACTCAGAGGCAGATAAACCATCGCTCATGGTGGTCCATGTACTTCCGCCATTGAGGGTGCGATCCATTCCTCCATCGTGTGTGAGGTACAATTTATTGGGATTGAAAGGGGAAAAAACAAAATGATGTTTATCTGCATGCACACCAAATGCCCAGGGTGAACTTAATGACCATGTAGTACCACCTGTGGTTGATTTCCATACACAAATAGCTCCTACATAAATAGTGTTGATATTAAGCGGGTCAACAGCTATACATAAGTTATAGGCCCCCTGCCCGTCTTGTGTGCTTCCGGTTGAACTGTAACCTAAAACATTGGGCGTATCAGATTGCAATGTAAACGATGCCGCATCATTTACTGATTTAAACAAGCCGCCAAATTTGTTCGCTCCGTTGGACCAGGCAACGGCATACAATACGTTAGAATCAGCGGGTGAAACACCCAGTTTAATTCCGGCAGGTGTACCGGCTAATGTATGAGCCGTCCACGTATCGCCCATGTCAACTGAACGATAAATTGCACCATCTGTAGCGGCAAAAAAAGTACGGCTACCTGCTGATGCTTTGCGTACCAAATCTCTGTAGCTTCCGTTTACGGTGGTACGTTTAGTCCAACTGGCACCTGCGTTGGTACTTTTATAAATTCCATCATCGGCAGCAGCCAGCAACATGTTAGTATCAGCCGGATTAATGCACAACACAGATACTAAACGATTTCCCATACCAGTGGTTGATTGTGCCCATGTTTTTCCTTTATCGGTACTTTTCCATACCCCCATGCCGGTGCTGTTGTAATCTGCATCACCTGTTCCCAAATACATTACATTCGGGTTAAGCGGATTGATGCACAAGGAAGCACATTGCATACGCGGTAATTTATCGGTAAGTGGTTTCCACGATAAGCCTTCGTTACTGGTTTGCCACACTCCACCGGAAGCAGATACAGCATACAGGGTATTGGAATCTGTAGGATGATACACCAGCTCACTCACACGCCCCATGCCGGTTGTTTGTACACTTGGGTTTTGCGGAAACTGTACCATACCTACCTGGGTCCAGGTATCTAAATTTTGTGCTTTCACCACAGCAGTTGAAAGCAGCAGGATGGCTAATATTACCTTCTTCATTTCTGTTGCCCTCCTGTTTGTTGTTTCTGCCACTCGGCTATAATCTGTTCAGGTGAAAGTATAAAACCCTGTTCGTCTAACAGGTCTTTGTAATACCGCTCCCAAAATTTAAATCGCTTGTATTCGTACACGTATTCCACCGGGCGGGGTTGCTCTTTTTCACTTGTACCAAAAATATCACGGGCCTCATTGTCTTCTCTTACAGGAGCAACTTTCCCTTTCCAGTAAGCATAAAAAGCTTTCTGCACCTCATAATAATTGGCGCGTGGTTCATCCATCATGGTTATCCAATGCGGATAGGCTGCGTAGTCTTTTTCTGTGAGTTTTACTGTTAGGGCTACAGAATCTTTATGCTCCGGAGTGTGTTGCGGAGTTTGTGCATTTACGTTTACTATACCGCTTAAGCAAGTAATAATCAGCAATGAAAATAATCTAGTCATGCCTGCAAAATAAGAAAGAATGGGTAAATTACTGCATTTCAGCAAACCAAAAGAATTCGTACTTTTGTGGCGAAATTTTGGTCTCGTAGTTCAACGGATAGAATAGATGTTTCCTAAGCATTTGATCCCAGTTCGATTCTG
>DATGWX010000523.1:0-2781 GCA_035299275.1 Bacteroidia bacterium | reverse complement strand
TACTGTGTCGGGGTAACAGGATTCGAACCTGTGACCCCCTGCTCCCAAAGCAGGTGCGCTAACCGGGCTGCGCTACACCCCGAACTTCCTTTCTTCCGCCCGCAAAAATAGTGCGGTGAGGGCGGGATTCGAACCCGCGGTACCGTTTTACCAGTACGACAGTTTAGCAAACTGTTGATTTCAGCCACTCATCCACCTCACCCTCATTCCCCTTACAAGCGTTTCTGAAAGGACGACAAAAATAGAAATTCCAACCAATTCAACAACCCTAAAAATAAAAATCCCCTCCCTTGAAAAAGAGAGGGGATTTCACCCTTGGGTGTGTCCGTATCGTTACGAAATGCTCATTTGTATTTTCTTCTGAATATCAGCCACTGCCTCGCGGAACTCCTGGTCGGTGTCAATCAGGTTTTGTACCGCCTGGCACGAGTGAATTACCGTTGAGTGGTCGCGGCCACCAAAGTGCTTGCCAATAACCTTTAGCGAGTTTTTGGTGTAGTTTTTAGCCAGAAACATAGATAACTGGCGGGCCTGCACTATCATACGCTTGCGGGTTTTTTCGCGCAGCATATCAACCGGCACGCTAAAGTAATCGCATACGATTTTCTGTATGTAATCAATAGATACTTCGCGAGAGATGCTCTTCACAAAGTTCTTGATAATCTTCTTGGCTAAATCCAGGTCAACTTCCTTCTTATTTAATGAGGCCTGTGCTAACAACGAAATAAGGGCAGCTTCCAGTTCACGAACGTTGGTGTTAATGTTGTAAGCAACAAACTCTACTACCTCGCGCGGTAACTCAATACCATCGGCATACATCTTCTTTTCCAGTATGGCAATGCGGGTTTCAAAGTCAGGAACCTGTAGGTCGGCACTTAAGCCCCACTTAAAGCGCGATAGTAAACGCTCTTCCATTCCTTCCAAATCGCGCGGAGGGCGGTCAGATGTAAGTACTAACTGCTTGCCGTTTTGGTGCAGGTGGTTAAATATATGGAAGAAGATATCCTGTGTTTTTTCTTTGTTGCCGAAAAACTGAATATCATCCATTATAAGCACATCTATTAACTGGTAAAAGTGAACAAAGTCGTTTACCGAGTTATTCTTTACCGCATCGAAAAACTGATTGGTAAATTTCTCGCTGCTTACATATAGTACAGTTTTGTTAGGAAAGTTGGCCTTAACCTCGTTACCTATAGCCTGTGCTAAGTGTGTTTTACCTAAACCAACACCACCATACAGTACCAGCGGGTTAAATGCGGTACCTCCCGGCTTTTGTGCAACAGCATAACCGGCACTGCGGGCCAGGCGGTTGCAGTCTCCCTCAACAAATGAATCGAAATTGTAATTGGCGTTAAGCTGCGAATCAATGTTGATTTTCTTTAATCCGGGAATGATGAATGGATTTTTGATTTGGTTGCCCGAAAGGAAATAAGGGAATCCTACTTCGGGGTTGGTAGAGTTACCTGCATTGTAATTAGGGTAATCTACTGTTGATGGTGATGAGCCGTTCGAGGAGTTCTCTACTACAATACGGTATTCCAGGCGGGCACTGGTTCCCAGTTCGCGCTTAATGGTTTTGCGAAGCAGCGATACGTAGTGCTCTTCCAGCCACTCGTAAAAAAACTGCGATGGAACCTGTATGGTTAATACTGTACCTTTCAACTCCACGGGTCTTATCGGCTCAAACCAGGTTTTGAAACTTTGAGCACTAACGTTATCCTTTATAATCTCCAGACAGTTATTCCAGATAGTGCTTGCCGATTTTTCCTTCATGCTCACTAGTTAGTTTTAAGGGTTGATAAAATTTTCTTCTGTGTCTTTTCGAAAGGTGGTGTGAAAGTGAAGAAAACATTGTTCAAAAAAAAATTTTTTCCACCTTGATTTTGTTGTTTTTTTTTCTCTCACCCCGACCATAAATTTTTCTTCAAAAAAAGTATTGTGCATTTCTTTTTTGTCAGAAAAAAGATTACTTGCGCGTTTACTTTTTTACTAACTCAGGCGCGAATAGTTTCACTTCTTTTCCTCTTTTTCTCTCGAAGAAAATGTCTATTCTGCCTAAGTAAATACCGGCCCAACCGACCTGGTTAATAAGCACTTTTTGCCCTGCGGTATTTTTCACTTCAACCGGTTTATCTAAAAAAGTATGAGTATGTCCGCCCAAAATAAGATCAATGTGCTGCGTAGTTTCCGCAAGCACCATGTCGCTCACCTTTTTTTCATCATACTTAAAACCTAAATGTGACAGACATATAACATAATCGCATTTGTAATCATGCTTTAATTCGGCTGCCATTTGGTTGGCTAAAGGTATAGGGTCGTTATACTTTACGTTACCATACAGGTCTCGGGGTATAAGGCCGGCAGGTTCAATACCTACACCAAACACGCCTACAGTAACTCCATCAAATCTGAAAATTTTGTGACGCTTAATTTTACCATCCAATGGTGTATTGGTAAAGTCGTAGTTCACATTCAGAAAAGGGAAGCCCGCTAACGGCAACTGTTTTACCAGTCCATCCAACCCGGCATCAAAATCGTGGTTGCCAAGCGTTGAGGCATCGTAGCCCATGCTCGTCATCAGTTTAAACTCTAACTCGCCCAGGTATTTATTAAAGTATGGTGTGCCCTGCCATATGTCGCCACAGTCAAGCAGCAATACATTTTTTTCGGCTGCTCTTATCTTTTTTATCAACTCTGCCCGCTGTGCAAAACCTCCCAGCCCCTGGTATTTTCCACCATCCATCGGGAAAGGCTCAATGCGGCTGTGTTGGTCGTTGGTAT
>DATGWX010000522.1:0-11005 GCA_035299275.1 Bacteroidia bacterium | reverse complement strand
AATAAAAATGTTAGCCAGAACGACTCCGTTACTCAAACCATTACAGTTCCTTCGGGTGCACTTCAATTACGTGTATTGGTTTACTGGAAAGACAAAGAAGGAAATGCAAGTGCGAATCCTGCGTTGGTAAACAATATAGATATGCATGTAATCAGCCCTTCGGCAACACTTACAAGACCATGGATTCTGGATACCGCAGCCGCATTGGTCAATAGCCTTGCTGTGCAGGGTATTGATAATTTAAATAACGTAGAGCAGGTAACCATTAACAACCCTGCTGCGGGCAATTACACAACAAGTTTGATTGGCAAGTCCATCCCGTTCGGACCTCAAAAATGTTTTATAGTTTGGGAAGTAATCATGCCGTCTCTTGCGCTCACTTTTCCCGCAGGTGCTGAAAAATTCAGCCCGGGAAGTACACAACGCATACGTTTTGATGCCTATGGATTTACCAGCGGCAACTTTATTTTAGAATACAGCATAAATAACGGAACATCTTGGTCTACCATAAGCAATGCAGTAAGTGTAACAGCACGTTCGTTTGACTGGCTGGTACCATCAGCTATATCTTCTAACTGCAGGGTACGTGTAAGACACTCCACCATAACAACATTAAAAGACAGTTCACTTACTTTTACCATAATTGGCATACCCAGCATTTCGCTTGCCTCTACCAGCACATGTGGTAATCAGGTTTTATTAAGATGGAATCCTGTTGCGGGTGCTACCTCCTACGATGTGATGATGATCAATGGAACTGGCTGGACAAGTGTGGGAAATACGGGGTATCAATATTACACTATCACTAACCTTTCAACCGGAATAGCTTATTGGTTCAATGTTAGAGCAAATGGTTCATCTGGTGAACAAAGTTTGCTTGATACCGGCATTTCAGTAACTATTTCTGCAGCAGGTTGTAATTACACCTCTACTGATGGAGGTGTCTCAAAAGTATTAAGCCCTAAAAGTGGCAGGCTTAACACATCTACTGAATTAAGCTCCAACACCAACATATCGATTGAAATCAAAAACTATGGCACCTCGTCAATTGGCAACTTCCCTGTTCACTTTCAGGTAAATGGCGGTGCTGTTATCACAGAAGTTTTCTCCGGTTCAATCGCAGCAAACAGCACTGCAGCGTTTACATTCTCTTCTACAGTTAATCTTTCAGCCATAGGAAACTACTCCATCAAATCATGGACAAGTGTTACAGGCGATACGGTAAGTCTCAATAATAGCTGCACTTCCGCTATCAGGCATCTGGATAATAATCTGATTGTGCTGCCTTACAATCAAAGCTTCGAAAGCACTACAGATACTGTGACTAACAGTGAGTATATAGGTATCTCAGGCTTGCAGGAATTTGACTATACCAACACTAATGCACTTTGCAGAATGCGAACCAAAGGCGCGTTAAATTTAATAAAAACAGGCCAACGTGCTATTTTTCTGGATAAATCACAACACACAGCCACAGCACATGTTAACAATTTGATAGCTACGCTTAACATGTCCAACTTCAATACAACCCACAACATCATGTTGAGCTTTTCTTATGTTCACACAGGAGAGGATAAAAATAACAATGACAGTGTTTGGATAAGGGGCAATGATTTATCAACCTGGATACCTGTATATGATTTATGGGGTAACAGAGCAGCAGCAGGAACTTATAAAAATGTGACAAGTATTGACTTATCTCAGGCATTAGCAAATGCAGGGCAAAACTACAGTAGCAGCTTTCAAATCAGATTCGGGCAAGAGGACAACTCTACTCAGCGAACTGCTAATGATAGTGACGGTATTGTATTTGATGATATTTTGCTGGAAGATATTACCAACGACATTCAGTTGGTAAGCGCTTCTTCACCTTTATCAGGTTGTGGTTTAAGCAGTGCAACTGATGTATCTGTAACCATAAAAAATAATGGCTCAACACCTGCATCTAATTTTTTACTTAACTATACCATTAATGGTACAGGCACTGTGTCTGAAATATTTACTCCCACTATAGCTCCGGGAAATACATCTGTATTTACTTTCAATACAAAGGCCAATCTGGCCATACCGGGTCTTTACTCTATTGTAATATGGTGCGAACTCCCACTGGACGGAAAAAACAATAATGACACACTTTACAATACCACTCAAAGCATAGAACTGGTTAACACCTTCCCTTACAACCAATCTTTTGAAACAACCAATGGCAATTTTTATACAGGAGGCACTAACAGCAGTTGGGCATGGGGAGTTCCGGCAGGCAACAATATTGATACTGCAGCTAACGGAATAAAAGCCTGGGTAACTAACCTAACTGGTGACTACAACGATGGTGAACTCAGCTATCTATATTCACCATGTTTTAATCTTAGTTCACTGGCTTCAGCGGTGTTGTCATTCAACATGACTTACTTTACTGAAAACGGATATGACAGAATTTGGGTAGAGTACAGTGAAAACAGCACTACCTGGACCAAGCTCGGAATATCAGGCAGTGGTACTAACTGGTACTCTACAGGTGGAGGCACACAGGTATGGGAAGGAACTTCCACCGGATGGTCGGTAAGAAGTTATACTATTCCATTAGGGTCCATTGTAAATAAAACCAATGTGCGATTCAGAATAGTATTCAGTGCTGATGGCAGCATAACCGATGATGGTGTAGGTATTGACGACTTCCTCATTATCGGCACACCTAACACTATTTACTCGGGAGGCAATACCGGCATACTGGTTACTTCAACAGGTAGTGGGTGGCTTGATTTTAATTCAGGTGGTCAACGAATTGCATCCATCAACGACAACGGACAAAATTTAGGGAATGTTACTGTGCAGGTAGGTATATCAGGGCTTAACAGAACTTATGACAACCACAAAGTGCTTCGAAGAAACTGGGCAGTAAAAACAGCAAACAACCCAACGAGTACATACACTGTAAGACTATACCTCTTAAATACTGAATACAATTTGCTCAATGCCGCAGATGACTCCATTTCCAGCACGCATGATCTGGGAGTAACAAAATACAATGGGTCAAACGAAGACACTATATACACCAACAACAGCGGAACATATACGTTTATACCACCCTCATCCATTAGAAAGGTTCCTTTTAACAACGGATATTATTTGGAATTTACCGTGAACAGTTTTTCTGAATTCTGGGTTCATGCGGGCGGACCAAATCACAACACCCCATTACCTGTAGAATGGCTAAACTTTAACGCTGATAAACTTGGAGAAGATGCTTTGTTAAGTTGGACCACTTCAACTGAAAAAGACAACGATTATTTTACTGTAGAACTTTCAACCCAGCAAACTAAAAATCAATTTACCCCGATAGGTAATGTAAAAGCGGCAGGAAATAGCCTTGTACCAAAAAGCTATACGTTTACTGATACTGAAAAAAATAAAGCGGGCTTACGTTATTACCGCATAAAACAAACCGATTATAACGGAGCGTATTCTTACTCTGAAGTTCGGGCACTTGACTTTACAGGGGAAAATACAACCGTTGTGAGTATTCAGCCTAACCCTACTCCGGGTGAGTTGTACCTGAAAATAAACGGCAGCAAGGCTGAAAAAGCTACCGTAAACATCAGTGACTTTACCGGAAGAATCTTAACGGAACATACATTGCAACTGACTTCAGCAAGTCAGCAAAATTTTGCTCTGCAAGAAGTAGCCGGGCTTAAAGCAGGAATATACTTTGTAAAAGTAAGTATCAAAACAGAGCAGTACATCTTTAAGCTGATTAAGAACTAACCCTCATAGGGACTCATTCTTCTTGTGCATCTAATAACTCCCTTCCCAAAACCACGTTTTGTGTAATGGTTTGTTCATTACCGATAGACAGCACCAACCTGTATATACCTGCAGGTAATTCACGTGTAGAAAGTATGACTTTGGTTGTGGTTTTCCCTGCAACCATTGGTTGATTGCGCAGCACTTCTTTCACTAAATGATTATCCCGATTATATACTTTTAACGACACTGACGAAGCGGAGACCAGATTATATTCAAATGAGCAGGTAGTTTTATACACCGCAGCATCAGTATACTCTTCCGGATGAACAGCCTGTAAACTGCTTATTTCTCTGCTGAATGGTGGCTTTATCGGCAATCCGGTAACAGAGGCCACATAATTGCGCAATTTAGTTTGCATAGCTGTATCACTCATGCTGATTTCCCAAACCGGTTTCCGATCAGATACACTCCATACAGCTGCTTGTCCCGCAGCATTGTGCAGTTGATATTTATCAATGAATCGGGCAATTTTCTGCAACTTATCATTCCCCATACTGCCTGAAAAAAAGTCTGTTGATGATGAAGGTGAGCCATCATGTCGCTGGGCACACATGGCATATACATCCTGAGTTAACTCTTTACCGGGCAACAGAACAAAATCAATTGGCTTAGTCACCAGCATATTTTGCACATTGCTGTCTTTGGGAAAAAGTAAACGCCCCACTTCAAGAGAAACATTTAAAGGATGAGGAGTTTGGTTTTTTAACGTCATCTGCAGGCATTTTCCGTAATGTGAATTTGCCGCACCGGCTTTGCCTTTAGCAGAAAACAATACTTTTTTTTGTTGGAGGGCCTGCTCTAAATTAATGCCTGAGGTTAAGCCTGTTTGTGCTGCCAATAATGTGGCAACTGCAAACATTTTTGTTACACTTTTCATGGCTCATAAGATTTAAGTTAAACTGAAAAAGTGTAAGAGTATTTTACATAGGTTTGCTTTACAACAAAACGCCTGTAATGAAACTATTAGTATCAGAGCATTGTACAATACCCCTGCTAATGAGCAAAATGCAAACGAAAAGCCCTATAAACAGCGGATAAATACTTGTAAACACCTGTGGAAATTCATTTAGATAAAGGCTTCATTCAAAAGGATAGCTTTGCGGGCTGGTATGGAAAATATTGCACTTTGGATATGGTTAATTGTAGGAGTTTTGTTGGCAGCGCTGCTGATACAGTTATACTATTATCTTGCTGTATTCAGTAAGCTGGCATTATATCAGGTACCGGCCAAAGCATACAGCAATACACCTGAAGTATCGGTAATTATTGCTGCACGAAACGAAAGTGCCAACCTGAGTAAAAATCTTCCGGCCATTCTGGAACAAGAGTATCCCAACTATGAAGTAGTGGTAGTGAATGACGGCAGTTGGGACGATAGCATTGAGATACTGGAAGCCTTCGAACGCCAATATCCGCACCTCAAAATTGTCGATTACAAAGAGCAGGAAAAGTACCCTAAAGGCAAAAAATTTGCACTCATGCTTGGCATTAAAGCCGCTAAGAATGAAGTACTGCTGTTTACGGATGCTGATTGCCAGCCTGTCAGCAAACAATGGCTTAGTCTAATGGCCTCCAACTATTTGGCAGGTAAACAGATTGTATTGGGTTTCTCCCCCTTTACACGTAACAACAGCTTGTTAAACTTCATTATACGTTTTGAAACCTTCACTACCGCCATGATGTATTTTTCATTGGCGCTAAAAGGAAAAGCATACATGGGCGTTGGCCGTAACCTCTCCTACTCCAAATCGCTTTTTTTTAAAGTAAAAGGATTTGCCAGCCACCAGCACATTATGAGTGGTGACGATGATTTATTTGTGAATGAAACTGCCACAGCTACCAATGTGGCCATTGAAATACACCCGGATAGTTTTGTGACCACTGAACCCAAAACAACCTGGAGCGATTGGATGCACCAAAAAGCCCGGCACATGAGCACAGGTAAGTACTATAAACCCTCAGACAAATTAAGACTGGGGCTGTTCTACAGCAGCTGGGTGGCTTTTTATTGCTCACTTATTGCGGCCATTGTGTTGCTTTTGCCTTACCCCGATTTATTAAAAGCCATTGCAGCACTATATGGCATTCGTCTACTGGTTCAATACATCATAGGTTATATGGCGGCTAAGCGGTTAAAAGAAAACAGCCTGCTTTACTTCCTTCCGTTTCTTGATTTCGTGTATGTATTTTATTTTCTTGTAAACGGAACCCGCGCTTTGTTTGTAAAACCCAAAGTGTGGTAACATGGAGTTACTACTCAAATATTTTCCGCAACTCAACGACAGTCAACTGGAAAAATTCTCCCGTTTACTGGAATTATATTCCCATTGGAATGCGCAGATTAATGTAATCTCACGCAAAGACATGGAGCATTTTTATGAACGCCATGTGTTGCATTCTTTAGCTATTACCAAACAGTTTCATTTTACTGAAGGCACAAAACTACTGGACATTGGAACAGGTGGAGGTTTCCCTTCCATTCCGCTGGCTATCTTTTTTCCTGAAGTACATATCACTGCTTGTGACTCCATCGGCAAAAAAATAAAAGTAGTTACCGAGGTGGCACAAGCATTAGAACTGCACAACATTCACCCACATGCCGGACGAGTGGAACAGGTAAACGGTCGCTTTGATTTTATAGTGAGCAGGGCGGTTGCCCCGTTGAGCGACTTATACAAGTGGACACAACATCAGGTAGGTGCTAAGGGCCGAAATAAAATGGCCAACGGTTGGATTTGCCTAAAAGGTGGTGACCTGAAAGATGAAATTGCCGAAGTGAAAAAACTGAATAAGACTCTGCATGTAGAACAATGGAACTTAAACGATTTTTACACAGAAGAATTTTTCGAAACAAAGAAGTTGTTGTACGTGTATTAATCACAGGATTCTGACGTACCATACAAAATCCTATCTCTCTGATAATACGCCCGTAACAAGTACACATTTTTACCTTCCGTTTCCTTAAAAAGCCCTATTTTCGGGCGTTGATTTAATACCCGATGGACAAACGTAAAACACTCGAAAACTTGCGCCTTAAGGCAGAACTGGGCGGTGGTAAAGATAAAATTGAAGCACGCCATAAAAAGGGGCTGCTCACCGCCCGCGAACGCATTCATTTTTTACTGGATGAAGGCTCGTTCGAAGAAATAGGCGCTTTTGTGGCTCACCGCAGCAAAGATTTCGGTATGGAGAAACAACAGTTTCCCGGAGATGGTGTGGTAACCGGCTATGGCAATATTAACGGACGACTGGTATACGTATTCTCGCAGGACTTTACCATCTTTGGCGGCTCACTGTCTGAAACACACGCAGAAAAAATATGCAAAATTATGGACCTCGCTATGAAAAACGGGGCTCCTGTTATCGGTTTAAATGATTCAGGCGGTGCACGCATACAGGAAGGTGTAGTATCATTGGGTGGGTATGCTGATATTTTTTACCGCAACACCTTATCCTCTGGAGTTATTCCTCAGATATCTGCCATTATGGGCCCATGTGCAGGCGGTGCCGTTTACTCACCCGCCATTACTGATTTCATTATGATGGTAGAAAAAACATCTTACATGTTTGTTACAGGCCCCAACGTTGTAAAAACAGTAACTCATGAAGAAGTAACTTCTGAAGAACTGGGAGGTGCATCAGTGCACTCCAGCAAATCAGGCGTAGCGCATTTTACAGCTGCCAATGAAATTGAGTGCTTGCAAAACATACGCAGGCTGCTTAGCTATATTCCACAGAACTGCGAAGAAACACCTGCTTCACTTCCGTACGAAAACAGTAATGAAATAAGGGAACAACTAAAGAACATTGTTCCTGATAATGCCAACCAACCTTACGATATCAAAGAAGTAATTACAGCTGTGGCTGATGAGGGAAGTTTCTTTGAGGTGCACAAAGACTACGCTGAAAATATTGTGGTAGGATTTGCCCGTTTAGCCGGACGAAGCATTGGTGTAGTGGCCAACCAACCTGCATTTTTAGCCGGTGTGTTGGATATTCACTCCTCACAAAAAGCTGCGCGTTTTGTGCGCTTTTGTGATGCCTTTAATGTGCCTTTGCTGGTGTTTGAAGACGTTCCCGGATTTTTACCAGGGACCGATCAGGAATGGAATGCCATCATTACCAACGGAGCTAAATTGTTGTATGCCTTTTGTGAAGCAACTGTTCCTCGTGTAACCGTTATCACACGCAAAGCCTACGGAGGTGCATACGATGTGATGAACAGCAAACACATTGGTGCGGATATGAACTTCGCCTGGCCTACTGCAGAAATTGCTGTAATGGGAGCCAAAGGTGCTGCAGAAATTATTTTCAAGAAAGAGATTGCCGCTGCTGCCGACCCTGTAAAAGCACTTGCTGAAAAGGAAAAAGAGTATGGCGGCATTTTTGCTAATCCATACCGTGCAGCAGAAAGAGGTTTTATTGATGAAGTGATAATGCCTGAAGAAACCAGAGCAAAGCTCATCAAAGCTTTTAAAATGTTAGAGAATAAGGCAGTAAAACTTCCGCGCAAGAAACACGGCAATATTCCGTTATAGAGTTTTAAAATAAATTGGATGGTTATGAATAAACGTTCCCTGCTTTTTACGTTACTGTTGATTCCTGCACTGCTCTTTGCTCAAAAAGAAGACGAGCAAAAAGTGAATGCACCCGTTACACAGGTAACCGTATTTCTGAATGGCGCGCAGGTAACCCGTGAGTGGCAAGGGCCACTTCGTGCAGGCATTAACCGCTTGTTGTTTGACAACCTCTCATCGGCCATTGATGCTAAGAGTCTACAAGCAACTGTAGAAGGAAACCTGACCATCTTATCTGTTCAATACCGAATAAACCATTTGCGGAATCAGGTAAAACCTGCCGGTATTCAGCAATTAGAAGACTCTTTGGAAAATGTAACTTACTTGTTAGAATCAGTGCGCGGAAAGAAAAATGCCTTCGAAGAAGAAAAGTCAATGATACTGGCCAATAAATCCATTGGCGGAAATAACAATGGAGTACAAATAGCCGAACTGGAAGATGGGGCTGATTTTTTCCGGAAACGCATGACCGATATTATCGAGCAGATTATTTTGTTAAAACGGGAAGAGAAAAAACTTCAGGACATTGCACAACATCTAAATAATGAGTTGGGTGATTACAACAACAAACGTAACACTCCTTCACACGAAGCAATTGTTACACTGAGTAGTGAGGTAGCGCAATCATCGAAAGTAGCCCTGAGTTATTATACAGGCAATGCACAGTGGGCAGCTTACTACGACATCCGTGTAAAAAACACTCAATCACCTGTACAACTTTTTTACAAAGCCAATATCTCACAAAATACCGGAGAGAACTGGAACAATGTAAAATTGAAATTATCAACGGGCAACCCCTCTGTAAGCGGTCAAAAACCAACATTAAACCCCTACTACCTGAACTTTTACCAACCACAGGAATACGATGCTGAAGAAAAAAAAGCACAGGCCCCGAATTTCAGAGGAGCCAGAGCAGAGGGAACAGCCTATTACATTGATGGGGTAAGAGTTGGAAATGCACAACCCACAGTGCAAATGAACCAAATGGCAGCCAACATTGAATTTGATATCGCACCCAAATATACTGTTACTGCTGACGGCAGTTTACAAACCGTTGATATCAGGACAGTTGATTTAAAAGCACACTACGGCTACCAAGCTGCACCTAAACTGGACAAAGATCCTTTTCTGGTTGCCCGCATTATAGGTGACAATGATTTGTACAACCTATCAGGAGAAGCTAACATTTTTTACGAAGGCACCTACGTTGGACAAAGTTACATTAACCCCGGAGCTGAGGACACGCTGACACTCTCTTTAGGTCGTGATAAACGTATTGTTATAGAACGTACACAGGTAAAAGACCTCACAGGTAAAAGTAAAATAGGTGGAAGTATTAAAGAAAACAACACATGGGAAATTACCATTCGCAATACCCGCAAAGAAGCTGTTGAGTTACTGATTGAAGACCAGATTCCCGTTACTCAAAACAAAGACATTGAAGTAGAACTGAAAGATGCCGGAGGTGCACAAGTAAATACGGAAACGGGTAAATTAACCTGGACCGTTACAGTACCGGCCGGACAAATATTAAAGCTACGTTTCAACTTCGAAGTAAAATACCCTAAAGACAAAAACATCAATCCTTACTAAATTTTCTATCGCCTTGAAAACTTATGTCCACCACAACAATGCTGTTAGAAAATATTGTGCCGCAAAGCAAATCGCTGGCACAACTTAAAACGTTAATCGGGTTCCTGCGCAAGAATAAAAGCAACGGAATCGCTCAACTTATAACTGCATTAGAGCAGGATGAAGATAAACGAAAGGATTTATCGGATTACATACAAGCGGTTTTAGCCCGTTACGCAGCGAAAGAATTACTCACTGATAGTGGCATAAATGATAGCAGCTCTTTTGCCTCTGCTATCAGCAACAGCATCAAACATACCCTGCTGCCTAAAGTACCTCAGCAAAATTCATTTGCTTACTTACTTCACTGCCTTTTCCCTGAGAAGTATGATGCGGAATGGGTAAACAGTATCAGCGATGATGAATGGCTCAAATTGCTGGAGCTTATTTTCAGCGAAGAAAACAGTCATCTATCTGAAACACTCTCTCATGATGAAATAAGCGAAGCCATCGAAATTCTATCTTACCGCGTTGCCTCGGCTGCGTTGAATACTTCTTTTAACCACCGATATGCGTCAGAGGTTGAGCATTACCACGCATTAACCGAACAACACAAATTTGTGGAGATGCTGCGTGAAGAGTATGAAAAAACAGGTTTGGTAGGCTCTGCCTCTGCCAATATGCTCATTACACAGCTAAACGAATGCCTTACCGCACTGCAAGAGCTGAAAAGAACCACTATCCATAGAGGCACCAGCTTGCAGGCAACGTTCACCATTCACCGCATGCAACAGCAATTACTGCGAATGCGTTTGCTTGCACAAATGATCAGCGGACAAGCGAATTCATTGCTGCATGCTGTTGTACTGTTCAAACAACTCTTGCAAAACGAAAAAGACAAAAACAGTTTGAGTAAACTGTTTTCTGAAAACTCTTACCTGTTGGCCTACCGCATTGCTGAGCATGAAAGTTCAACGGGAGAACACTACATTGCTACCAACGAAAAAGAGTACTACGATTTTTTCAAAGCTGCGTCAAAAGGTGGAATC
>DATGWX010000521.1:0-2719 GCA_035299275.1 Bacteroidia bacterium | reverse complement strand
AAAACCCCGACCCCAAAGTGTGGGGTGCAGGGAAGCTTAATGTGTATGGTGCGGTTAAAGCAACCATTCTTTCAGCCGGAACAACACCAGCTCCCAAAAGTGATGTGGATGTTACTGTATACCCCAATCCCAATAACGGTCAATTTATGATCACGTATAAAGCTGAACAATCGGGGTTTTATTTGGTAGAGATTTCCAATACCGCAGGTCAAATGCTACACCAGCAATCGTGGGAACTTAAAAACGGAGTTAATACATTGCCTGTGAATCTTCAAAATTCAGGAAAAGGAATGTTTATCGTTACCATAACCGGCCGCGGTGGGCAGGTTGTGAAAAGAATAGTAATCAACTAACAGTCGTTTAACCTTTACTATTAGCTCCTCCCTGTTTTCAGGTATATCGTTTTTTGGCCGTTTACGGTGATTTACGGCAATCCATGATAGTGCAACTTTGTATTGTTCAAACGCAACAAAAAATATTAAACCAAAAATATCATGAAAACATTAAAATCAACCTTCGCTTTACTTGCTGCTTTTGCTTTAACCTTTAATTCAGTAGCGCAAACCAACCTTACCCCCAGAGCCAATAATGTAAGTGTTGAAATTACCATAGAAGACGGTAATGTGCAGATTTTATGGAACACCAATAAAGAAGTAAACAGCAGCTACTTTCTCATTGAAAAATCAACCGATAGCATCCACTTTACCGCAGTAAAAATGATAAAGGCAGCGGGTAAATCAGACTTTGCTCGCCACTATGAATACAGCGAAACTGCTGATGTTGCAACCAAAGTATTCTACCGCGTAACCTTGGTAACCATGAACGGGGAACAGATTGCATCTGTTCCTGCAACTGCTTTCAGTACCGAAAATATTGCTGCAAAATAAAATTGCACATTAATATTAATTGTGTATGTTTGATTATTAACCTAATTAACCAACATTAAATCCAATCATCATGTCACAAATTAGCCCAATCAACGAACTCATCCCTCTAACATCATCAGACGCATGGTATGTGCCAAGGGTAGCCCTATTTGGCATTCAATCTGATGCTCCCTGCGTATTTTATACTATTGCGATAAATTTGCCATATTCAGATACTTCCCCCATCTTTAACCCTGTACAACAAGCAAATACCGGTGATCCTGGCGATAATCCAAATTGCCTCTTCCTTGATTATGAAGGTGACTTACCAGATGATGCCCCAGACACACAAATGACCGTAGTAGTTGTTTACCCATGGGCAAATGTAACCGCAGTACCCGACCTCTCAGGACCGGGTGGCGCTTTATACCCTCCGGTATATTTAAAAGTAAAAGATCCCAAGCACAAAGGGGTGGTTAAAACAGGCATTGGTATACACACACCTTTTGCTCCCAACGCCCCCCTGTATGAAAGCGCAGCTTTTGTATTGAAGCCCATTCTGCCAAATAGCCCGAATCCGCAACAATATTTTGTTGGTGCACTCACCAACATTCTTGATAGCGACAATTATCAGGGTCCATTAGGTTGGAATGGACCCACTCCGGACCAGCTTATTGCTCAGGTAGACGTAAATCCTAACGGTGGAAATCCGGCTACAACCTGCCATACCATTTCTATTATAGAACCTGATCAACTAACTGTCACCGACACCAATCAAAGTCCAACCACAATTTTAGTCCAAGGACCAACTCCGCAACCGCCTTATTCAACTTTTGACTACGGTAATAGTTATACGCTATAATTAAAACACGCTTCCAATAGTATGACCATCTTTTGCCCAACAGCTTTTTCCAGTTACGGGTATATAGTTTTGGTTATACTATTGATGCAGTACCCCAAAAAAGTTGCAGGCATTACACCATCTGATTCAATAAAAATTGAACGCATTTTCGATAGCGCACTCGATTTGCAAAACTCGCAACCCGATTCCTGCTTTAAATTAGTAAAGGAGGCATATGTCCGCTCGCAAAAAAACAACTACCTTTTAGGTATTTCAAAAGCATTTGTGCTATTCGGAGCCCTGCAACGGGAACAGGGGCGTTATGATTCGGCCATGCTTTATTTCAAAAAAGCGCTTGATATCCGCATCAGAAATAAATACATCAAAGAGTCGGTATCGGCTTATTATTTTATCAGTCATTTATTCAGCCTTACCGGGAAAAAAGATTCTGCTTTTTATTACCTGTATGAAGGGTTACGCACCAGCAGCAACGACAGCTTATTTGCCGGGTGGATTTACACCCATCTGGGAAATTTGTACTGCGACTATAATGACAGAAGTAATGCGCTTAAATGTTTTACACGAGCCCATGAACTGGCCTTGCGCTATAGCGATACCAGCGGACTAATTCAGGTCAATACAGCGCTGGGAAATTTTTATTACCTGAACGATGAAGTGGAGAAAGGACTAAAATATTTTGAAAAAAATGTAGCGCTTGCTTTTGTCACTCAGGATGAGTCAACCCTTGCTGATTCCAGGATGAATGCCGCTTTATGTTACGCCTGGTTGGAAAAATATACGAAAGCTCAATACTACTACCAACTTGCCCTCCAGCACTATATGCTCTTTAACAAGCAGGCCGATATGGCAAGGGTATATTACAATCAGGCGGCATTGTACATGGACAGAAAAATGCCAGATAGCGCTATCACACAGCTCAATGCAGCCATACCCATTTACCAGCGTATAGGCGACCGAACGGCATTAGCACCGGCCATGCAGCTATTGGCAG
>DATGWX010000520.1:0-5509 GCA_035299275.1 Bacteroidia bacterium | reverse complement strand
CTACCACACGTTCGAACAAATACGTGCCATACATTTTACCTGTTTCAGTTTGCAAATGGCAGCCTGAAATGTACTCATGCGACTCACCAGGTTCCAGTATCGGTTTTTGTCCTACCACTCCTTCACCCTCTACTTCCTTTTGCTCCACACTGTCAACTATAAACCAATGCCTGCGCAATAACTGTACGGTAGCATCGCCCAGGTTGGTGATGGTGATGCGGTAGGCAAACACGTGCTCATCCGCAAAACCGTCTGAGCGACTGGTTTGGTAGGAGGTTTCTACAGCTACCTGTACTTCGTTGGTAATGGCTTTGAACATCTTTCTTTTGAACGCTCAAATTTATATTTTGTTTCAGTACTACAAAACCGCTTTAAAAAAACTTTGCCCACACAAATAAAATCATTGTGATTCTGCGTGTTAAAATTAAGACACCTCCGGCTTCAACACGTGAAAATGAGCCATATGCTTGCACTTTTAGCAAATTTGCCTATATTTGTGCCAGATAATGAATTGATGAGGGGACGCGGTCCCCTCTTTTTTTTACTGATGACAGAACTAAAAACAAGCGTAACTAACTGGTTGGAAGAGGCTTTACAAGAAAGTCCCTACTTTCTGGTAAATGTTAGCGCCAGCGAAACCAGCGGGAAAATTGCCGTAGAAATTGACGGAGATGCCGGAGTGCAGATAGGCCAGTGCGTGGAGTTGAGCAGGCTGATTTCAGGCAAGTTGGAAGAATTGTACGGAGATGAACACCCTTACTCCATTGAAATTGCTTCAGCCGGTGCTGATAGTCCGTTGAAAATGTTCAGGCAGTACAAACAACATGTGGGCAGGGATTTAGACATAAAACTGAAAGACGGCAGTGAACTGGCCGGAAAATTTAAGGAACTGAACGGTGAAGAACTGTTGATGGTAGAAAATCAGAAAGACCGGAATAAAAAAACCATTGGCAAGGAACACCGCATCAATTTTAACGATATTCAACACGCTAACGTAATTATAAAGTTTAAATAACATGAGCAATCAAAGCTTAGGATTAATTGACTCCTTCTCGGAATTCAAAGAATTCAAAAACATCGACCGTGCTACCATGATACGTGTGGTAGAAGATGTATTCCGCACCATGCTGCGTAAAAAGTACGGTACCGATGAAAAATTCGACATCATTATCAATGACTCGAGTGGTGACTTAGAGATTTACCGTAACCGCATGATTGTGGAAGATGGTGAAGTACTTGACCCCCGCACTGAGATAAGCATTACCGATGCAAAATTAATTGAACCCGATTTTGAAATTGGCGAAGATGCAACAGAAACAATAGCTCTGGAAGTGTTTGGTCGCAGGGCCATTCTTACTGCCCGTCAAACCCTGATGTCGCGTATTCTGGAACTGGAAAAAGACGAACTTTACCGCAAGTACAAAGACCGCGTAGGCGAGATTGTAACCGGAGAAGTTTACCAAATCTGGAAGAAAGAACTGATGATTCTGGATGACGAAGGCAACGAATTGTTGCTGCCTAAGAACGAAATGATTCCTGCTGATCACTACAAAAAAGGCGACAGCATTCGTGCCGTGGTGCACAAAGTAGAAACACACAACGGTACTCCACGCATTATACTTTCCCGTACATCACCGGTGTTCCTTGAGCGCCTGTTCGAACAGGAAGTTCCTGAAATTCTCGATGGCTTAATCACCATTAAGAAAATTGTTCGTGAGCCGGGTGAAAGAGCCAAAGTAGCTGTAGAAAGCTATGATGATCGTATAGATCCGGTTGGTGCTTGCGTAGGTATGAAAGGATCCCGTATTCACGGTATCGTTCGTGAACTGCGTAACGAGAACATTGACGTAATTAACTTCACCGGTAATTTATCATTACTTATCCAGCGTTCACTCAGCCCTGCTAAAATATCTTCAGCCAAAGTGGAAGAAGAACAAAAACGTGTGGCGGTGTTCCTGAAACCCGATCAGGTTTCATTGGCCATTGGTAAAGGAGGTTTCAACATTAAACTGGCCGGCCGTTTAACCGGATACGAGATTGACGTTTACCGTGAAACGGATGATGACAATACCGATATTGATCTGGATGAATTTTCAGATGAAATTGATAACTGGATTATTGACGAGTTCAAATCTATTGGTTGTGATACTGCCAAAAGTGTACTCGCTTTAACCATTGATGACATTGTGCGCAGAACCGACTTAGAAGAAGAAACCGTTAAAGAGGTAATGAACATTCTGAAAGCTGAATTTGAAAGTTAACCCTGAAAAAACTGAGAAGCCATCTGTATGCACAAGTTTGGCGAATACAAGTAACATTGAACACGAGAAAGAATAAATGGCAGAAAACAACACATACCGCTTAAACAAAGTAGCCACAGAACTTAACGTTGGTATAGCCACCATAGTTGAACACCTGGACAAAAAAGGTTTTAAAGTAGAGAATAAACCTACTACTAAAATCGATGAGAACATGTACCAGTTGTTACTCACTGCTTTCCAGTCAGAGAAAAAGGCCAAGCAGGAATCGAAGCAGATAGTAACCAGCTTTAAAACCAAAGCGCGCGAAGAAGTGGTTGCAAAACCTGCAACTCCATCCAAACCGACTCCTGCTGAAGAGGAAGAAGATGAGATTCTGATAAAAAACACAGGACTGGGAATTAACAAGGCAACTGAGCCTGTAGCCGAAAAACCCAAAGCGCCAAAACCTGAAAAAACTGAAGTTCCTGTGGAGCCTGTTAAGGAGGCACCGGTAGCTGAAGCAGAACCAATCGTAGAAAAAAAGGTTGAGGAAACAACTTCTGCTGAAACACCTGATGACAGTCGCTTAGAAGTAAAAGTAGTAGGCAAAATAGACCTTGACTCCTTAAACAAAAAAGGTAAAGGCACTAAAAAGACCAAGACAAAAGAAGAAGAAGAAACTCCGGTTGCAACTCCTGAGCCTAAAGCTAAAAAAGGTAAGGCAAAAGAAGTAAGTGAAGAGCCAGTAGCCGAAAAAACGGTTGCACCCGTTCCTGTTGCTGAGCCGATAGTAACCGAAACACCGGCACCTGTTGCTGAAGTGGTTCAACCTCCTGTTGTTGTTGAGCCTGTAAAAGTGGCACCTGTTGAACAACCAGTAGAGTCGGAATTGGTGATTGCTAAAGCCGACAAACTACAGGGATTAAAGGTAATGGGCAAAATCGAATTGCCTGTTGAGCAGCCTAAGAAAAAGCCAGTAGCCTCATCAGATAACATTGACGGACTGAAGAAGAAGCGTAAACGCAAACAAATAGGTTTTGTTGGCGGTACCGATTCGCAGTTTAAGAAAGACGATAATAACAAACCCGCTACACCCGGAGATAACAGAGGTGGTGGTAATAATAACAGCAACAACAGACCGGGCGGACAAAACAGACCGGGCGGATACGGAGGAGGCGGAGGACACACCGGAGGTGGAAACAGATTCCAGAAAGGACGTCCTGCACCAGCTAACCGCGATACACCTAAAGAAGAAATTACCGACAAAGAAATTCAGGATAAACTGAAAGAAACGTTGGCCCGTTTAAACCCGGGAAGTAAACCGAATATAGGCGCTGTTCGTTCCAAAATCAGAAAACAGAAGCGCGATCAACGTGCCGAGGAACTCGAGTTACAGAACGAAAACAACGATGCCAAACGCATTAAGGTAACAGAATTCGTTTCTGCCAATGAACTGGCAAAAATGATGAACGTAACCATCAGCGAAATTATATCGGCCTGTATGAGTTTGGGTATGATGGTATCCATCAACCAACGACTGGATGCAGAAACCATCAGCATTGTAGCCGATGAGTTCGGATATGAAGTGGACTTTGTTACAGCCGAAGCTGTTGAAACAGTAGAGGAAGACGAAGACAAACCGGAAGATTTAAAACCTCGTGCACCGATTGTTACCGTTATGGGTCACGTTGACCATGGTAAAACATCTTTACTGGACTACATCCGTAAAGCCAATGTAATTGCCGGTGAAGCGGGTGGTATTACGCAGCACATCGGTGCTTACGAAGTAACACTGGCTAATGGTAAACACGTTACTTTCCTGGATACTCCGGGTCACGAAGCGTTTACTGCGATGCGTGCGCGCGGAGCCAAAATTACTGACATTGTTATTATAGTAATTGCAGCGGATGATAGTGTGATGCCACAAACTCGCGAGGCCATAAGCCATGCGCAGGCTGCTGCTGTTCCTATTGTATTTGCTATAAACAAAATTGACCGCGATGGTGCCAATCCTGAAAAAATTAAGGAACAATTAGCCGGCATGAACATACTGGTAGAAGATTGGGGAGGTAAATTCCAATGCCAGGAAATATCAGCAAAAAAAGGACTGAACATAGAAGCGTTGTTGGAAAAAGTTTTGCTTGAAGCGGAGATGCTGGAGCTAAAAGCTAATCCGAATAAACGTGCGGTAGGTAGTGTAATAGAAGCTACCTTAGATAAAGGCCGCGGTATTGTAACTACGGTTATGGTACAGGCAGGAACCCTGCGTGTAGGTGATCCAATTCTCGCAGGTATTCACTCCGGAAAAGTAAAAGCCATGTTTGACGAACGTGGTAAAAAAATGAAAGAAGCCGGACCATCAACTCCTGTTGTATTGTTAGGATTTGACGGAACGCCTACTGCGGGTGATAAATTTGTATCTACCAAAACAGAACAGGAAGCACGTGAAGTTGCCAACAAGCGCACTCAGTTGCAACGCGAACAAGGTATACGTACACAGAAACACATTACACTGGACGAGATTGGAAGACGTTTGGCTATAGGCAACTTCAAAGAGCTGAACCTGATTGTGAAAGCAGACGTGGATGGTTCAATGGAAGCCTTGAGCGACTCCTTACTCAAACTGGGTAATGATGAAATACACGTAAATGTAATTCACCGCTCGGTGGGTCAGATAAGTGAAAGCGATGTGTTGCTTGCTGCTGCATCAGATGCTATCATCATCGGCTTTAATGTGCGTCCTTCATCACAAGCCCGCAGACTGGCCGAGAATGAATCTATAGATGTGCGTTTGTACTCTATTATCTACGATGCTATCGAAGAAGTGAAATCTGCGATGGAAGGTATGTTGGCTCCTAAGATGGTAGAGAAAATTACCTGTAACATTGAAATTCGTGATGTATTCAAAATTACCAAAGTGGGAACCATTGCCGGATGTTATGTTACAGAAGGTAAGGTTAACCGCAATACGCAAATACGTCTGATACGTGACGGTGTAGTTATTTATACAGGCAAGCTGGCCTCTCTCAAACGTTTCAAAGATGATGTAAAAGAGGTATCAGCAGGATATGAGTGTGGTTTGAACATTGACGGTTACAACGACATCCGTGTAGGTGATAACCTGGAAGGATACGAGGAAGTAGAAGTAAAACGTACACTCTAAAAAATAACGGTTAACAGTCCACGGTAACAAAAAAATCGTGGACTGTTAACTGTAAATCCCCTTCTATTTGAGCATTTCTGCTATGTGATTCTCAATTCCTTTGGGA
>DATGWX010000519.1:0-5610 GCA_035299275.1 Bacteroidia bacterium | reverse complement strand
GTAACGAATTTGCCTTCTTTTCCAAAGAAAGGAGAGTTGTTGATGCAGAACAGCATGCTCATGGTAGGCTCATCAATATTGATAGGAGTTAAGCCCTCAGGATTTTCAAAATCAGCCACAGTGTCTCCGATTTCAAAACCTTCAATACCCATAATTGCACAAATGTCTCCGGCAAATGCTTCTTCTACTTTTAACTTACCTAAACCTTCAAAAGTATACAGTTCTTTAACCCTTGATTTCTGGATGGAGCCATCTCTTTTCACTAAAGATATAGGTTGGTTTACTTTGATGTTTCCGCGAAGGATACGACCAATAGCAATACGACCTGTAAATGAAGAATAATCTAATGAAGTGATTTGCATTTGTAAATTTCCTTCCTCCACGTGCGGAGCAGGAATTTCTGTAATGATATCATCCAGTAAAACGGTGAAGTCTGATGTAGGGTTTTTCCAATCGCGACCCATCCAACCTTGTTTAGAGCTACCGTAAATGGTATGAAAGTTCAACTGTTCTTCAGTGGCGTCCAGGTTAAAGAATAAATCAAATACCTGATCATGGATTTCATCCGGACGGCAATTGGGTTTATCGACTTTATTGATAACAACGATAGGTTTTTTACCCAGAGCCAAAGCTTTTTGCAATACAAAGCGTGTTTGTGGCATCGGGCCCTCAAAAGCGTCTACCAACAGTAATACACCATCGGCCATGTTCAATACACGTTCTACTTCTCCTCCAAAGTCAGCGTGACCTGGAGTATCAATAATATTAATTTTAGTGCCCTTGTAGTTTACCGATATGTTTTTAGCCAAAATGGTAATGCCGCGTTCACGTTCCAAATCATTGTTATCAAGGATTAAATCTCCTGATTGTTGATTTTCACGAAACAATTGGGTTTGGTGAATGATTTTGTCAACCAATGTAGTTTTACCGTGGTCAACGTGAGCGATGATGGCTATATTGCGTATGTCTGACATGCCTTATTTTTTGAGGGTGCAAAAGTAAGTAAATAAAATGGCTTTATTATGAAGTAATTGTAAATCGCTGTCCTGATTATATTATTCAGGCACTTTTTCTTCAGGCAACGTTTATTTACTATACACTCTTGTCAAATAATTTTATTTTTGGCCATGCCGGTACAGGTTTTAAATATCTCTGATTTTTTAGCTTTATCTCCTAAGGGACAGATGCTTGATGTGCGCTCACCAGGAGAGTTTTTTCAGGGACATATTCCGGGTGCGGCATCTTTTCCTCTGTTTACGGATGAAGAGCGTAAAATTGTCGGAACCCTATACAAACATCAGGGTCGCGAAACGGCTATTGAAAAAGGGCTGGAATTGGTGGGTCCCAAGCTAGCCAATTTTGTAAAACATGCGCGGGAATTTAATAAGCCGCTATTTGTGCATTGCTGGCGCGGAGGTATGCGCAGTGGTAGCATGGCCTGGTTACTAAGTACGGCAGGTATGGAAGTTTACACGCTCAAAGGAGGTTACAAAGCCTACCGAAAACATGTGTTGAGTGAATTGTCAAAACCCTACAAGTTATTTGTTTTGGGGGGCAGAACCGGAAGCGGGAAAACAGATGTGTTACTGGAGTTGAAAAAAAACGGTGAGCAGGTGATTGACCTGGAAGGCATGGCGCATCACAAAGGCTCAGCTTTTGGCAGTATACATCAACCGCCTCAACCCACCACAGAGCATTTTGGAAATCTGCTGTGTGAGCAGCTTAGCTTACTTGATACAACAAAGTACATCTGGATAGAGGATGAAAGCCGCATGATTGGAACAGTTAATATTGACGAAGCGTTTTTTAATACGCTACGTAAATCTCCTCTTATTGTTTTGCAGGTGTCGAATGAATATCGGTTAACACGTCTTGCAACAGATTACGGTACAGCCGAACGTAAGTTGCTTGATCAGGCATTTGAACGCATTAAGAAAAAACTGGGAGGGCAGCATCTTAATGCAGCAATGGAGGCTTTGAACAACGGAGATTTAAAACTTGCCGCTGCGGTGGCTTTGCGTTATTATGACAAAGCATACGATTTTGGTTTATCAACCAAAGAGGCAGAAGTAATATGGCATTTTGAGCCGAAGGTTGAAACCATTCAGGCAATTGGACAAGAGTTGAGAGAGTTTGTACAACTACATTTAGATAAATGGAAAAAATCAGATTAACACAATACAGTCATGGTTCAGGATGTGGTTGTAAAATTGCCCCGGCTGAACTGGAGAAGATACTTTCAGGAAATAAATCATCGCTGCAAATAAAGGAACTGCTGGTAGGAAATAATACCAATGATGATGCAGCAGTATGGGACTTAGGAAACGGACAGGTACTTATCAGCACCGTTGATTTTTTTCTGCCAGTGGTTGATAATGCGTTTGATTTCGGACGTATTGCAGCAGCGAATTCTATCAGTGATGTGTATGCTATGGGCGGGAAACCACTATTTGCCAATGCTGTTTTAGGTTGGCCCATTGATAAAATCCCCTCAGCAATAGCCACGGAAGTGCTGAACGGAGCCAGAAGTATATGCAGTGAAATGAACATTCCCATTGCTGGCGGGCACAGCATTAACAGCAGCGACCCTATTTTCGGTTTGGCCGTTAATGGTATTGCAGCCAAAGCCAATATCAAACAAAACAATACCGCCAAAGCAGGTGACTTGCTTTATCTCACCAAACCGCTGGGTGTTGGTATAATGACTACAGCCATAAAACGTGGCCTTGCCCAAGATGAACATATTACTCACACTGTTGAACTTATGTGTACAGTAAACAGTATAGGGGAACGCTTAGGTGCTTTAGAAGCAGTTCACGCTCTCACTGATGTTACCGGTTTCGGCTTATTGGGGCACTTACTTGAAATAGCAGAGGGCAGTGGTTTGAGCGCTGAATTAGATTTCAGCAAAGTGCCCGTTTTACCTTTTCTGGATACCTATCTGCAGCAAAATTGCATTCCCGATAACACCTTTCGCAATTGGAACAGTTGGGAGAAAAAGGTGAGCGGAGTAGAGGATCTGAAAAGCTTTCAGGTATTGAATGATCCGCAAACAAGCGGAGGATTGTTAATTGCCATTGCGGCAGGTAAGGCACAAGAGCTAGAAGCATTACTTGACGCGTGTGCTTTGCCGGTTCATTGTATTGGTTTCATGAAACCTTTTAATGGACAGTTTATTCGGGTAAATGTTTAGTCAATAGGTCATAATGGTGCTCGCGAACGGCAGGGCGTATATTTTTTTATTTTTTTGACAGATTTTTTTTATAGTTTCGACCAACTGCTGAGGCTTTCTGTTTGCGCGTGCTTTTAATCTCCTGCTAAGAGAAATGACTAAACTATTCGATATTAATGAAGCAGTGTGTATTAACCTGCTTGACAATTTACCCGGAATGTTTTTTCGCTGTCTGAATGATTTCAGACGTACCATGCTTTATGCGTCAGTAGGAAGTAAGAATCTTACAGGCTATTCGCCTGAAGATTTTATGGGTTCAGAGGGAGTATCGTATGGTTTGCTTTTACATAATCAGGATAGGGAAAGAGTCTCTTTCAACTGGTTTGATTATGTTGCCAAAAAAGAAGCGTGCAACATTGAATACCGTATCATTTGCCGCGAGGGAAGAGTTCGTTGGGTAAGAGAGTTTTCTAATGGTATATATGATAATGCAGGCCACCTTAAATATATTGAAGGTTATATACAGGAAATTACAGCTGAAAAAAACAGCCGGTTGCTCACCAATGCATTTACTTCCTATCAAAAAGCAATCAATCGCGGTTCTATTGTTTCTATTACCGATAAGGCCGGTTATATCTTATATGTAAACGACCTTTTTTGCACCTACTCAAAATACTCCAGAGAAGAACTTACCGGACACAACCACAATATTGTTAACTCGGGATTTCACCCCCCCGAGTTTTTTGCTGATTTATGGGAGACCATAAGTTCAGGAGAAATATGGAGAGGCGAAATAAAGAATAAAGCAAAAGACGGAACTTGCTATTGGGTAGATACGGTTATTTCGCCTATCTTTAATGATGAGGGAGAGATAGAGCAGTATTTTTCTGTAAGGAATGATATTACGGACAAAAAGGAGGCCATTGAGGCCTTGGTGAGAAGTGAATCACGGTTAAAGGAGGCTCAACGCATTGCAACTATAGGCAATTGGGAACTGGATATACAAAAGAACCACATTTATTGGTCAGATGAAGTGTACAGTATCTTTGAAATAGAACGGGAACAATTTGAGAATACGTATGAAGCATTTCTGAAGTTCCTTCATCCGGATGATGTGGAGTTGGTGAACTCAGCTTATACAAATTCTATTGTCAATAAAACGGCCTACGATGTTGTACACAGGATAGTATTGTCTTGTGGAAGAATTAAGTATTTACAAGAGCGGGCTGATACCAATTATGATGAACAGGGAATGCCGGTAAGAACTTACGGTACCGTTCAGGATATCACTAGTATCAAGGAGACTGAGCTTAAATTGATCAAAACAAATCGGGAATACAAACAACTGGTAGATCATATCAGGGAAGGAATCATGATTGATGATATATCAGGTAAAGTGGTGTTCGCTAATCAGCAGTATCTTGATTTATTCGGCATTGATGAAAAAGATTTAGAAAACCTGATGCTGGAAGATTTTGTGGATGTGGAATACCGTTCCATATTGCGTAAACGGCACAACAGAAGGGTAAGAGGAGAAGAAGTACCAGGTAATTTTGAGTATAGAGGTGTACGCAAAGACGGGACTAAAATATGGTTGGAAGTAAATGTTACCCTTTTAGTAGATGATAAGGGTGTTATTCAGGGTACACAGTCCATTATTCGAGATATCACCAACAAGAAAAAGATAGTGTCTGATTTGATGGCAAAGGAGATACAATTGGAGAGCATGGTGACTGAATTAACACGAAAAAACACCGAGCTGGAGAAGGTGAATAATGAGATAGATCGTTTTGTGTACAGTGCCTCGCACGACCTCAGAGCTCCCCTCATGTCTGTTATCGGATTGATTGATATGTGCAAAGAGGTGAGTGGAGAAAGTTCTGAACTTATGGAACTCCTGGATATGATGAGAGCCAGCGTAAACCGATCTGACGATGCCATAAAGAGTATCATCAATTACTCCCGTAACAAAAAACTGGACTTTAATATTGAAGCGATTTCCCTGCAGGATATAGTGGAAAATCACATCGCTAATATTCGCTTCATGAAAGAAGCAGAAGAGGTAGAATTTTTTGTGGAGTCAAATCAGGATACCGAATTTTTCTCAGATAAATTGAGAGTAACTACTATACTGGTTAATTTAGTAACGAATGCGGTAAAGTACCAGCAAAAAGAGAAACCTGATAAGCGAGTTCACGTAGAGATATATGTAAACCGGGAGCGGGCTGTAATTAAAGTAGCAGATAACGGAGAAGGAATAGAGCCTGAAATGCAGGAAAAAGTTTTTGATATGTTTTTTCGCAATTCATTGAAGTCTGATGGCTCAGGTCTTGGCTTGTATATTTCGAATGAAATGGCAACCATGCTGGGTGGTAAAATCACGTTACAGTCAGAGTCGGGCATTGGAAGTGTTTTTAGTGTTGAATTGCCTAATTGGC
>DATGWX010000518.1:0-2775 GCA_035299275.1 Bacteroidia bacterium | reverse complement strand
TTTAGCCTTTCCGTTTATTCTGCTCGAGGTGTGGAAGTTCATTCGCCCGGCTTTGAAAAAATCTGAGCGCAACAAGGTGAGGGGAATTGTTTTTTATTCTTCCATCCTCTTCTTCATCGGTATTTTATTCGGGTACTATTTCTTAACTCCGGTATCATTAAGTTTTTTGGGTAGCTACCGCGTCAGTGAAGAGGTAATCAACGAGATTAATCTGGAATCGTACATTGACTTTGTGGCCACCCTCACACTGGCAACGGGTATTGTTTTCGAACTGCCCATAGTGGTTTTCTTTTTAGCCAAACTGGGGGTAATGAGCGCTGCCTTTATGAAAAAATACCGCAGGCATGCTTTCCTCATCATATTGATTATAGCTGCTATAGTTACACCACCGGATGTAACCAGTCAGATTTTGATGACTATACCGCTGTATGGTTTGTATGAATTCAGTATTGTTATTGCCAACCGGGTAGAAAAGGGCAAGAAAGTAGCGTAGGTTGTTTCAGAGTGGTAGTATATACCCCACTCACTTGTGCAGATACATTTCTCGCTTGGTGAGTTGTCCGCCAATAATTTGTACGGCACCGGTATCAGCATACCATTCATTAAAAATGTACCGACCGGTACGGAGGTAATAAAACCCTTCAATGGTTTCACCAAACTCAGCAATGCCTGAACCTGCTGTGTAATCTACCTCTAAATAAAAGTTGTTGTATAAATCATCCAGATTGCGGTACAGGTAAACGGGTGTGTTGCTTACTACATTAATGCTGTTATCAAAAACTTTAACTTCCAGCTTACCCAAATATTCAGCAGAGGTGTCTACCGGGGTTGTACCATCTTCATCGCAGGCAGAAAAAGAAAACAAGGCAAGAGCCAAAACAACGAGTAGAGACTTTTTCATGTTGTATGTATTATGTTATAAATGGTCACTAAACAAATAACGCTCCGAAAATTCGGAGCGTTATTTTAAGTCACTTTTATTTTTTGATTCCGAAGGCTTTTTTCACCTTCTCTACATAATCTAATTTCTCCCAGGTAAAGAGTTCTACTTTTTTGGTGAACTTCTTCCCGTCAGGTCCGGTAAAGGTTTTGGTTACTACCTCGTTTTTGCGGCCCATGTGTCCGTATGCAGCGGTTTCGCTGTAAATAGGGTTACGCAGTTTAAGGCGGCTTTCAATACCGTAAGGGGTCATGTCAAATACCTTCTCCACTATTTTAGCAATCTGACCATCGGTCATTTTTACCTTAGAAGTGCCGTAGGTATTAACGTAAATGCCCATAGGGTCTTTTACACCAATGGCGTAAGAAACCTGAACCAATACTTCAGTACATACACCGGCAGCTACCAGATTTTTGGCAATGTGACGGGTAGCATACGCTGCTGAACGGTCAACTTTGGAAGGGTCTTTTCCGGAGAAAGCACCACCACCGTGTGCACCTTTACCACCATAGGTATCTACGATAATCTTACGGCCGGTTAAGCCGGTATCACCATGCGGACCACCGATTACGAATTTACCGGTTGGGTTAATGTGGTACTTGATGTCGCTGTTAAACAACTTGGCGTACTTCTTATATTTGGCTTTAACGCGGGGGATAAGAATTTTTACAATGTCTTCTTTGATTTTAGCCAGCATTTTAGCTTCGCTGTCAAAATCATCATGCTGGGTTGATACCACGATAGAGTCAATGCGCACCGGCTCGTTCTTATCGTTGTATTCCAATGTTACCTGTGATTTAGCATCGGGGCGAAGGTACTTGATGGCTTTGTTCTCTCTGCGTAATGCAGCCAGTTCAATCAATACCTTGTGCGCTAAGTCAAGTGCCAATGGCATATAGTCTTCGGTTTCAGCGGTAGCATAACCAAACATCATTCCCTGGTCACCTGCACCCTGGTCTTGTTTCTTTTTACGGTCAACACCCTGATTGATATCAGCGCTTTGTTCGTGAATGGCTGAAAGCACACCGCAAGAATTGGCTTCAAACATGTATTCACTTTTGGTGTAACCAATTTTCTTGATTACATCACGTGCAATGGTTTGAACGTCTAAGTAAGCTTTTGATTTCACTTCACCGGCCAACACCACTTGTCCTGTAGTTACCAGCGTTTCACAGGCAACTTTCGAATCTGGGTCAAAAGCCAAAAAATGGTCAATAAGTGCATCCGATATCTGATCGGCTACTTTGTCTGGGTGTCCTTCACTTACGGACTCGGATGTAAATAAATACGGCATATGGTAGTAAAAACTATTTAATTGTTAATCATTTTTTAAAGCGCAGCAAAAATACGCTTTTCAGGCAAAAAACAAGAGGCGTTTTCAGCGGGCCAATGTAACGGGATTAACCGTTGTTTTTTCCTTTGTCCGCGCGCTTTTGCGGTTCTTACGACTGTACGAAGCCGACACGTAAAACACATTGGCCTTCGAAAGTGTATAGGGTTTTACACCATTATGGCTGTAGCCGGTATTGAAGAAATTATTCAAGTAGTATTTAAAACACAGGTTGAACCCCTTCTTGTTCTGGAACCCTGCGAAAACCGAGGGCATAAACAACGGAGTACGTTCGCTGAACCACTCATTGAACTTCTTCTCTTTGCTGCCGTCAACAAAGTGTTTTTCTTTGTAGTTCAGCGCCAGTTCAGCCTCTCCTCCGGCATAAAAGAAAATCATCTTACTCATGTTACCCACCTTAAAAGCCAGCGGAACGCCCATGGTATACACCCTTCGTTTAACAGTAAGGCTATCGCTTTCTCGGGCAATGAAGCCTACGTTGCGC
>DATGWX010000517.1:0-14661 GCA_035299275.1 Bacteroidia bacterium | reverse complement strand
TATAAATATCGTGTGCTGCTTTAAGAGTTGAGCAATGTGATGACCTGCACTGAAGCAGTAAAGTGGCTTATTTATTTTTTGCGTAAGGAACAAACACAAAGCTTGCCCCATCTGTAGTTACCCAAAAAACGCAGGCTTGTTTTTGCGGGTCTTTGTACGCTTTTTCAAATGCTTCGCGCTTGTGTTCATGAATTACTTTTTTCTCTACCAGCTCTTCTAAAACAGTGGCATTAAATGTCCAGGTACGTTGGTATTCTTCTTTGTCAAATAACACCTCGCCTATTTTTACTTCATGTTGGTGGGCAACAAATACGGGGTACTGCGAAAAGCCCTCGTTTATCACATCGGTGACTACCTCCTTCATCTGCTCGCTGAAAAACTGCACATCAGCTTTCAGGCTGTTGAGTTCTTTTTCAAATGCATCGTTCATATTTTTTCCAATAAAGCAATATTCTCTACGTGGTGTGTATGGGGGAACATATCAACAGGCTGTACGTATGTAACCCTGTACTTCTCCTGCATCAGGGCAATATCTCTGGCTTGAGTGGCTGGATTACAACTCACATACACTAGTCGTTGTGGAGCAACTTCAAGTATCTTTTTCACTACATCTTCATGCATGCCTGCACGTGGCGGATCGGTAACTATTACATCGGGTTTTCCCTGCTCCGCTATAAAGGCATCATTAAGTACATCCTTCATATCCCCTGCAAAAAAAGATACGTTGTCCAACTGATTAATAGCTGCATTTCTTTTCGCATCTTCAATGGCCTGTGCAACATATTCAATGCCTACTACTTTTGCTGCTTTCTTAGCCAAAAATGAGGCAATGCTGCCTACACCGGTATATAAATCATACACCAACTCCGTACCGTTTAATGCGGCCAGTTCACGTGTTTTGCGATACAGCTCCAGTGTTTGTAAGGCATTTGTTTGAAAAAATGATTTAGGCCCGATGATAAACTTCAAGTCTTCCAACTCTTCTACCAAATGATCTTCTCCGGTATAACATACAATATCCAGGTCATAAATAGAATCGTTGCGTTTGTTATTGATGGTATACAACCAGCTTTTCACCTGAGGGAACTGCGGCATAACGGCCTCAAACAGCTCTTTTATACCGGCCTCATCGTATGAGGTAACAGCCAGCATTACCATCCACTCCCCTTTGCGGTTATTACGTAACAACAATTGACGCAACCAACCCTCTTGTGCGCGAAGTTTAAAGAAGGGAAGACCTTTTTCGGCACCGTAAGTTTTAAATGCTTTACGAATGGTATTGCCCAAATCATCCTGCAGGTAACAGGTATCCAAATCAATTACTTTATCCCAGCGACCCGGAACGTGAAAACCCAGCCCTGCATGTTCTGCTTCAGAAAGTTCATCTTTATTCTCTAACGTAGTAAGCCATTTACGGTCAGTAAAAGCATACTCCATTTTATTGCGGTAATGCGTAACCTGAGATGAGCCCATAATAGGCTGCAAAGACGGAAAAGGAAATTTACCTATGCGTTCAAAAGCATCTTGTACTTGTTGCTGCTTGTATTTAAGCTGAGTAGGGTAAGCCATGTTTTGCCACTTGCAACCACCACACACCCCGAAGTGGGCACAAAAAGCATCAATGCGCTCGGGTGAAGGCTCTAGCAAACGATCAATGCTGGCCGTCATGTAACTACTTTTTACCTGCGTAATGCGCACATCGGCCACATCACCCGGAACGGCATACTCTACAAAAACTACCTTGTTGTTGTAGCGTGCTACACATTTCCCCTCGGCCCCTGCGTTTTCAATGTGCAGGGCCGGAATGTGACGAATAAGATTTTTTTTACCCATAAATTCAAGAGGGCGAAAATAGATAAATTCCCGCATTTGCTTTACTTCGCAGTGTATTGAAACCGTACATCCTAAAATTCTTCTTTTTTATTTCCTGCGGGGCTTTTGCGCAAAATCAGCCTCCGGTTTTTGTACAACCCAATTACACCGATACAGCATTGGAGGCAGAACTGGATACCTGCCTCAGTATTATTATTGATGCACCGGAGGTTGATGATAGCGTAATATTCTGGATAGAAGGGGAATTAGTAAACAAAGATAGTAATGCCTATATCCCTTTACAAATTGACCGAGCGAAAGGAACGCTCAGTACACAATTGTGTTTTAAAAACGTATGCCGTAAGGTGCGAAGTGAGCCTTATACTTTTAGATTGTATGCTCGCGATACTACGTTCGACACTACTGTTTATCAACTGAACGTCTATTTGACCAACAGCCTTTCGCAGGAAATGCGCAAATTACCCAATGTGTTTACACCCAACGGTGACGGCATAAACGATGAATTTAAACTGATAGATTCCAAAGCACAATGTGCCAACCTGTTTAGTATAACCGTGTTTAACCGGTGGGGGCAAAAGGTGTATGAAAACAATCGGGTAAGTTTTAGCTGGGATGGCGGAAAATGTCCTGACGGAGTATACTTCTATATTATAGAAGCAGGCGGTGACGGGGTAAACGGAATACTGAATTTAATTAGGTGACTTTGACTCCTGAATAATGGAGTTAAGCAACTGCATAAAATCTTCCGGCTTCAGGTATCCCGGTTGAACAATTAACCTGTTCTTTACTGTAATAATAAAGTAGGTGGTTGGATAACCATAGCGCTGGTTGTTGGAAATCATCATGTGCAACTCCACTCCGCTGTAGGTTTGTCCGTTGAGCTCATACTTTATATTAGGTATCTCAGGATTGAACTTAATAGGCACAAAATATTTATTCAGCGTTTTCACCACCTCAGGATTAGTGTAGGTATCACGGTCCATTTTTTTGCACCATCCGCACCATTCCGTGTAGGCATCAATGAGTGCAATCTTCTTTTCGCTCACCGCTTTAGGGTAACCATCGTTCCAGGTTTCCCATTTAAGTGACTCTACCTGTGGTGTTTGCGACAAAGCAAACAACGGTAATGCCAACAATACCGATACAATTAATTTTTGCATGTCAGGTTTGTTTCAAAAACTATTCCAATGCGCAATATAAAAGAATAGCGTATATATTTCACAGGGAAAAAGCCCCAGGTAAACTGATATCGTACCAATGAAAGACTTACTTTTAAAACAAATGCACCAACAGCCCTGAAAGGGCACCCTACAATATGCGAGAGATGATAGCCCTAAGGCACGGAAGACAATGAAAAACGAAACAGGGTAACTTCGTTATTAAACGAAAAAAAGTGCCGATTAACAGGAAAAGACACGCAGTACAAAGATGAACGTTATGTTAAACGAAGTAAAATATGCAACTTTACCTTCATGAGCCAAACCAAAATACTAGTAGTTGATGACGAAATAATTTTACGTGAGTACCTCACTGAGCTTTTAGAACTGGAGGGGTTTTCCACCCTCTCAGCCGGAAGTGCAGCGGAAGCCATAGGGCTATTGAAAAATAACCAAGCCGCACTGGTACTTAGCGATTTGTTTCTGGGGCAAAGCAGCGGTATGGAGATTTTACAGCACCTCAAACTAACAGAAGCAAATACCCCCTGCTATATTATGTCGGCCGACCTTACTGAAGAAATCAGGGGCAAATGCATACATGCAGGTGCAAAAGGACTTATAAAAAAACCATTTGACAACAGTGCTATCATCTCCCTTATCAGAAATAGCCTTTCGCATTGAACTGAAGTCGGTCGCTTTCGTTTACATATATTCAATAGGTTTTATATATTCGTACAACCTAACAACATAACCTTATTTTGAATCAGAGAAACCTCATTTTTTCTTGGTTAATATTTGCACTATCGCTGGGAAGCATAGTAACTGCATCTGCAGAAAATAATCCCACGGCTGATAGCTTGTATGCTGCTATAGAAGCCACAGAAGATGACACCACTAAAATAGACCTGCTTGTAGCTCTAAGCGAACAGTTTGAAGAAAAGGATAAAGCAAAGGCGGTTGAGATACTCAACTCTGCTCTTAAATTAGCTACAGCAGCCGATTCAAAAATCCGACAAGCCTCTATTATGAGAGCAATCGGGAATATATACATCAGTCAGGCTGATTTAGACAAAGCTACTCAATTATTATTTTCTTCCATAAAAATAAGTGAGGACATTAAAGAGTGGGAAGGTGCGGCTTCGGCATACATTTTATTGGGCCGACTGCACATGGAAAAAGGTATGGATGATAATGCCTCCAAAAACGCACTTAAATATTTTATAAAATCACTTCATGCACTGGAAAAAGCAGGAAACAAAAAAAGAATTGCCACAGTACTTAACAATATTGGCACTGCATATGGCTCCATGAATGACTATTCAACTGCCATTGAATATTTATTGAAAAGCCTGAAAATACGCGAAGAAATAAAAGACGATGCCGGAATTGCCTCCACGCTCAGCAACATTGGCTTAATATATTCCCATCAAAATGACTATAACAAAGCACTCATTTATCAGATGAAAAGTCTGGTCATTCGTGAGCGCATTGGAGACAAAAAAATGATTGCCAACTCCATGAACAATATAGGCGATGTTTATGCCAAACAGGGTGAGTACGACAAAGCTGTAGAATGGTTAAAAAAAGGCCTGAAACATGCAACGGAAATTGGCAACAAAAATTTCGAGAAGAACAGTTATGAAGGTTTAATGGAAGTTTATGAGGCAAAAAATGATTTTGCCAATGCCCTTGTTTATGCCAGAAAGTATGAAGAGTTAAAAGACATGATGCTTAACGCAGAAAGCGATGAGCAGATACAGGAACTTGAAACAAAGTATGAAACCGAAAAGAAAGAAAAGACGATACAAAATCTCACACAGGAACAACTCGCCAAAGAAACTGAGATTGTAAGAAGAAGAACGGTTAACACCTCTGTACTTATCGGTGCTGCTGTTATCGCTTTAGTGCTGCTATTTACCTACCGTACCTACAGACAAAAGCAACGGGCCAATGAATTACTCACCAAATTGGACAAAGAGAAAAATGAATTTTTAGGTATTGCAGCGCATGACTTAAAAAATCCCCTGCAAACCATTATTGGCTACTGCCAGATGCAAACAAGTTACTTTGATAAACTGAGCAAAGAGAAAATTCTTAAACAAACCAATAACATTGAAATTACCTCGTCACGTATGCTTGATTTGGTGAGCAATTTACTGGATATAAATGCCATAGAAGATGGTTTGGTAAAGGTTGATAAAGAAAAAACCACCTTGATACCCCTGTTGGAAAAAATCACAGAGGGCATAGAAAATCAGGCATTACATAAATCAATTAAAGTGCAGTTGAATACAACTGAAAAAAATATGGAGGTAATTACTGACCCTCTTTTACTCCGGCAAATTATCGAAAATTTGTTGAGCAACGCCATAAAGTACTCGCCTGAGTCATCTCAAGTATTACTAAGCTGTACAAGGGTAAACGGTGCAATTGAAGTGGCCATAAAAGACAGTGGCCAGGGCATTCCGGTAAACGAACAGGAAAGGTTATTTAAAAAGTTCTCTACGTTAAGCACCCGCCCTACTGCCGGTGAATCTTCTCACGGCTTAGGTTTATCCATTGTGAAAAAACTGTCGGACTTGTTGAATATTCAGGTGAGTTTCGAAAGTGAACAAGGTAAAGGTTCCACATTTAAACTTTTACTTCCATGAGAACGAAAATTGTTTTTTGCTTTTTCCTGCTCACAGCTTTAATTTCTCACAGTTGCCTTGCTGCTACAGAAGACTCTGAGCTCTCACAGCTGATTGACAGCCTCAGAAAGCGCAGTGAAATGAACCTTCACGATACCGAAAAAATGAAGGTGTATTATGATCTGGGTGACTATCTGGTAAAAGCAGAACCCGAGGCGGCCAAGAAATACCTTGACCTTTCGCTGGCACTCAGCGAAAAATACAACAACCTCAAACTGAAGAAAAGAAATCTGGAGCGTATTGGTGTCTATTTCAAAGACAAAGGCAAATACGGCATTGCACTAAGCTACCAGATAAACGCACTCAAGATTGCTGAAAAACAACAGGACACTTTCGGTATAGCGGTGTGTTGCAATAACATTGGCGTGATATATAAAAGTTTACACAGGTATGATAAAGCTTTGGAGTATTATTTACGCTCCAATAAATTGTGTGAACTAGCCAATAAAACACAAGGATACATTATGACCCTGAACAACATCGGAACAACGTACAATGATCAGGGCGACTATAAAAAGGCTAAACCATATTATGAAAAGGCATTGGAAAAAGCCAGAGAAACTGATGATAACAGTGCCGTAAGTGTTGCTTTAAACAACTTAGGTGAAGTGTATGCTATGGAGGAAAAACATGACAAAGCTTTACAGTGTTTCAAACAGTGCCTGGAAATTGACCGGAAGGTGGGTGACCAGTTTGGCGAATTGCTTTCCATCATCAACATAGCCGGCTCCTATGTTAACCTGCAACAATATAAACAAGCGGAGAGTGAATATTATCTGGCATTTGAACTGGCACACAAACTAAACGGAAATTACTATTTGAGTGACATACACAAAAACCTATCAGAGCTATTCACTAAAATGGCTGATCACAAAAAGGCTTTTGAACATTATAAATTACATGTAAGTTATAAAGACAGCATCTTTAATGAAGAGAACAACAAAAACCTATCAGATTTACAACTGCAGTATGAAACAGAAAAAAAGGAACAAGCTATAGTTTCACTCAATAATGAAAAAGAGTACAAAAATGCCAAAATAAAAATGCAGAAATCAGTACAAGTGGTGAGCATTTCCATTGGTCTTCTTCTGCTGCTCTCTCTACTTTCATTATATAATTTATACCGCCTTAAAACGAGAACAAATGAACAGCTCATCCTGCTGAACAAAGAAAAAAATGAATTCCTCAGTATTGCTGCGCATGACTTAAAAAACCCCTTGCAAACCATTAAAGGGTATTGCCGCATGCAAAAAGACTATTTCGATAAACTGAGCAAAGAAAAAATGCTGCACTATACCCATAACATTGAAATAGCTGCACGCAATATGGTAGAGTTAATCAGCAATCTTCTTGACATAAATGCCATTGAATCCGGACATATCAAAAACCAAACTGAAGACATTAACCTGAATGAGTTTATGGAAAAAGTGGTTGAGAATTTCAGGTTAGCTGCAAATCAGAAAAATATACGGTTGTTATTTGTGCCGCATAAAGAAATCTCCACTATTCCTGCTGATGCCTCCTGGTTAAAACAAATTGCCGACAACCTGCTGAGCAATGCTATCAAATACTCTCCTATTAACGGTGAGGTTACGCTGGCCATTATTAATGATGGCAAAACCTGTGGCTTTTATTTACAAGACCATGGCGAAGGCATAAGTAAGGCTGATCAAAAGCAACTCTTCAATAAATTTACACGCCTGTCGTCAAAACCTACTGCGGGCGAAAGCAGCAACGGGTTGGGACTTTCTATCGTAAAAAAACTCACTGATATTATAGGTGCCGATATCCTTTGCGACTCTGATACGGGGAAAGGCTGCAGATTTACCGTTGTAAAGCAAAAATGAAAAATAAGTCACAATTACACCTGGACGGACTTAAATACCAGCTTAGTCAGCATTTCATTTTTAATGTAATGAATACCCTGCGTATTCTTATACGCAAGGAACCTGAGCAAGCCACAACAATGCTGAATACCTTCAGTGAATACCTCCGTTTTGCTTTGCACAAAACAACCGAATTCTATTCTACTCTTGAAAATGAACTTACGGGAATTGATTTGTTCATTCGCTTGCAGGAATTACGTTTTAAAAAACAATTCCATTTTGTTAAAACTATTTCTCCCGAAACACTTTGTAAAGAACTACCCGGATTTATTCTACAGCCTTTTGTTGAACAGTTACTCAAGTTTTCTCAACCGGAAAAAGAAACTGATGTTACGCACTTAAATTTTGCAGCCGAAACTATCGACAACAGGCTGGAAGTTACGCTTTCCTGTCGGGCAGTTTACGACAAAAACAATACTTCTGATCGTGTAAATTTTTCACCCAAAAGTGATGCTGAGCAAGGTGTAGAAACAGCACTGGAATTGTGCAGTAATATATTTGGTGACACATTCACTTATGATACCAAACACGAAGAAGACATACAAACGATAACCCTTACCTTACCCTTAAAATAATGAAAAATACCCGCCTAAAAGCACTGATAGTAGATGATGAACCCTATGCCCGCGGTGAGTTGGCAGAGCTGCTGATACCACACGCCAATGTGGAGTTGGTGGGAGATGCCGGTAACCTTACCGATGCCATTTCGCTTATTGAACACCACCACCCTGATGTGGTTTTTCTGGACATTGAAATGAATGGTGAAAACGGCTTTGAATTACTTGACAAAACCGAGTACGAATTTAAGACGGTGTTTGTAACTGCTTATAATCAATATGCCATAAGAGCCTTTGAAGTGAATGCCATTGATTATTTATTGAAACCGGTAATGCCTGAGCGTTTGGCTAAAACCATACAGAAATTATCCGAACAGATTGCCGCAGATAAAGAACAGGAATCAACCCTGCCGGCACTTACTATGGACGATAGGTTATTGTTAACGCTTAACCGTAAAATGAGTTTTATAAAACTGGATGACATTAAATGCATACTGGCTGCGGGTGATTACTCCGAAATTGTAACTGTACAAAATGATAAGGCATTGGTACAAAAAAAGATGAAAGATTGGGAGGTGCAGTTGCCAGAAAAACACTTTCAGCGCATACACCGTACAGCCATTGTAAACCTGGATTATGTTGATAAAATTGAACGATACGGCAAAGAAAACGCCATTGCCTTTATGAAAGGAATGGATAAACCCCTCGATATCAGCAAGAATTTTCTCGCTGAACTGAAGAGTAAGTTTAAAGTCTAAAACACCCCGTTTAAAGATTTTATTCTTCATTCACATATATGTGAGGTAACACAAGTTTTGCTTTCGTTTACTTTGATTATCCATACGAGCAATTAAACTATCTCAACTATATGAACATCAAAAAATTTACTCTTCTTCTTGAAACAGCTTTTTTTATTGCTGTTTTCCTGTTTGGTATTACCGGTCAGGCCTTTGCCCAGTGCGGTAGTGCCTCTGCTTTAACCCCTGTGGCTTCGGCAACACAAATCTGTAGCGGTACAACGTTAAAATTATCTGTTCAAGGTGTACAGGTTGTCAACTGGATATATAAAGACAATAGCGGAAGCTGGCAAAACACCTTCTCCGGCAATCAGTCTACGTATGCTGTAACGATAAACGTTTCGACCAATACCGGCAGGGAGTATCGTGCCATTATCAACCATTCTACCTGCAGTAACGATACAACTGCTGGAGTAACGGTAAGTTTGCTGGCAGCCGGTTATGGCAATATCAATACGCTGGTGCCGGTAAGTTCATCTGCTTCTGCTTGCTCCAACAGCAATGTAATAGTTGCAATTCCTGCACAATACACCGTAAAAGAGTGGGTGTATCGCGATAACAATACCGGAAACTGGATGGTGTATAGCACTGGAAACTCCACCACACTCAATGTAAACGGTTTTACCTCCACCACGCCACTTATCCGATCGTTACGTGCCATTGTTGCAACCGGCAGTGGTTGTAATTATGACACCTCAGCGGCTGTGAGTATAACCTTCAATCCTCAGAGCAGGGGAAATCGTGCTGACATTGTTCCTATACCCACTGCAACAAATGTATGCGCTGGTACAAACACTCAGGCTTCGATTTCTAATTTACTTTCTGTGCAAAACTGGATTTACCGTGATAACAACGGCAGCTGGCAAAGCAGCTTCTCCGGCAGTAGCATCAGTTTAAGCACCAGTGCGATTACAACCAATACCACAAGAGATTTCAGAGTATTGATTAATGACAATGATAACTGCCGTTTAGATACATCGGCAATGGCAAGTATTACCATTGTTTTGAACCGCGGAAACGATAACAACATTATACCTACCTCTACTAATCCCGTAGTATGCAGCGGCAACACAGCAACAGTTGCTATACCCAACAACCTTTCCTCACAGGTTACCGGATGGTTGCGCAGAGATAACGGCACAGGTATCTGGACGCTCATTTCTACAACCAGTGTAACATATAATGATTTTTCAACTACGGTTACAGTACCTACCTCGCGAAGCTATCGTGCGCTTATCCGCAACATACAGTCGTGCAGTATTGATACCACTGCGGAAGTGGTAATTAATATCAAGCCTAATACGAACGGCAATAACAACAGCCTTATCCCGTTGGCCTATAGTAATACTGTTTGTAGCGGATCTCAAGCAACTGTTACTTTTAACGGAAACGGAGCAACCGTACAAAACTGGATTTACCGAAACAATAATACAGGCAACTGGTTTTCTGCAGGAAGTGGCACAAGCTATACCGACTTTAATACCACAGTTACTTCTAATACGCAACGTACTTACCGTGCTGTACTTCGTGATAATCTGAATTGCCGCATTGATACAACTGCTGAGGTAGCCATTTCCATTAAAATAAAATCATACAGTGGAAATACTATACAGATTCAGCCAGTAAATTCAAGTCCGGTTATTTGTGCTAACGCTACCTCACAAGCGTACATTACCTATAATGGAAATTACACCACAGAGAAATGGGTATACACTGACGGCAGCAACTGGAGTGATGTATCAGGTTCAAGCAGTAACAATATGTATGACTACAATACCAATGTTACTTCAACTACCACCCGCACATACAAAGCGCTGTTGCGCAACAATGAAACCTGTTTGATTGATTCCACTTTGAGTACAACCACCACCATAACTCCAAGAACTTTCGGAGTAAACAATGCTGTTACTGTTCAGCCGGTACAAAATACTTATTGTAGCGGGGCCTCTTTTTTCCAAATATCAGCAAGCAATATTCCCAATGGATATAATGCTCAAAACTGGCTGTATCGAAACAACAACACCGGCAGCTGGATCACAACAAGCAGCGGAACTACTTTATATGATTACAGCACAACTGTTACCTCAACAACAGTTCGCAGCTACCGCTTACTTTTATTTAACTCTGCCATGTGCAAAGTAGATACAAGTGTTGAAACCAGTATCACCATCAATACACGAAATGCAGGAAATAACAACACGTTGATTCCCGCTACTTCCACAACTTCAATATGCAGTGGAAACGGTCTCTCTGTTAACATTACTTTAAACTCCGGACAAACCGTAGCGCGTTGGTTGTGGAGAGACAATAACGGTACATGGAATGTTACCAGTTCAACCAGCACAAATATTTTTCAAAGTAATACCTATGTACTTACCTCTACTACACGTCAGATAAGAACAATCATCAATGACAATAATACCTGCAGCACGGATACTTCCGCAGCATTAACTGTTACCATTAATCCGGTTACGGGCGGAACGGTAAGTTCTATTACACCTTCAGCATCACAAACGGCCGTATGTGCCGGAAATACCATCAATGTAAATCTGGGTTCAGGTTCTTCCTCCACTTTTTTACGCTGGTACTACAGCAATAACGGCACTCAATGGTTGGAGCCTTCAGTATACAGTCAGGGCACTTCAATGTCTGACAATGATACACGGGTTACTGCATCAACTTCACGCAGATACCGCTATGTATATTACCGTAACCAAGGTTCCTGCATAGTAGATACCACACAAAACATCACCGTTAATATAACTCCGCTGGGCGGAGGTGGTATGCTGAGCAAATCGGTGAGTGTATCGAATAACAGTATATGCGCAGGCGGCTCAGTTACCGTAAGTGTTTCACTCGCATCGGGTGAGCAGGTGAGCCGTTGGTTGTACCGCAACAATAGCGGACCATGGCAGGTGCTTTCTACCTCTACTTCAAGTGCAGTGTCTGACAATAACATTCGTGTAAACACAACTACCACACGTGAATACAGAGCTGTATTGTACAACACCAACGGATGTAGCTATGATACCACACAAAGCAGTTCGCTTACTGTTAACCCGCTTACTAATGGTAATAATCCTTCGGTAACACCAACTGCTGCAGCTTCAAGTGTGTGTGGTGACGGCACACTCAGCATCAATGTAAACCCGGGAACGGGCAACACCTTACGCCAATGGTTGTACAACAACAATAATGGCAGCTGGTTACTGCTCAACACCAATAACTCTACCAATTATAATCATGCCAATACAACAGTTCCTAACGGAGTAACCTCACGTGGCTACAGAGTATTATTAACTGATGCTGTAAACTGTAACATTGATACCTCTGCCACATTGGTTTTAACTATCCAATCTTTACAAACCGGCAATCACTCAGCCACTCCTTCGGGAAATACAACGGTTTGCGCTTCGGCTACCAGCAACAATATTTCTTTGTCCACCCCATCAGGATATACTGTGAGCAAATGGATATACAACAACAACGGTGGAGCATGGGATGATTTTCCTTTCAACACATCCGGCTCAAGTACTATCAGTGACCTTAATTTAAATACAGCTAACACCACCAACCGGGGTTACCGTGTAATTATTCGCAACAGTTCAACATGCCGTATTGATACAACAGCAACATTCTCATCTACCATCTACAAAAATACTGGAGGAGTGTTAACCACTTCGGTTCCTGTTGCACTAAACAGCACAGTATGTTTTGGTGCAACTTCACAACTCAGTTTAAACGTGCCATCAGGATATAGTGTAACCAAATGGATGTACAGTGATAATGGCGGAGCACTGAAGGATTTTACCAACTCTACCACTAGCTCTGTACTGAATGAAAACCATACACAGGTGAGTGCAACTGTAAGTCGTTCTTATATTGTCATCCTCAATAATGCTTCCGGTTGCAGAAGAGATACTACCGCAGGTACCAGCGTTACCATCAACCCCAGAAATAATTTTGGTAACAGCACCGCCAATCCAACCGCAAATCCTACAGGTGGAATTTGCAATGGCGGTTCAGTACAGTTAAGTATAAATCAAGGTGCGGGCAACACGGTTGAACGCTGGATATACAGCGACAACAACGGGCCCTGGACTAATATACTGTCATCCAATTTTTCGTCAGTAACTCACCAAAATACCTACATCAATTCTACAGTGAACAGGCAATACCGCGCCATGATTAACAATGTTTCACAATGCCGTTTAGACACGTCTAATGCTGTTAATGTAAACATCAGCATGCTGGGCTACGGAACTGATACTACCATGGTGATTACTTCGCCCGATACAATTTGCGGGGGAACTACCGTAAATATATCTGTAGGTAGCAGCCCTGTGCGCAAGTGGATATACCGCGATAACAACGGTGCCTGGATGGATATAAACAACAGCGCTTCGAGCAGTATAAACGAAACCAACACCAACGTAACATCCACCGTAACTCGTACTTATGCAGCTTTGGTTTTCAAAACAGCCTTCTGCCGTATTGATACCAGCAAATTGCGTACAGTAGTTCTTAAACCATACTCACAAGGAAACAGCTCAGTAAAAGCGAATATCTTTAGCGACTCTGTTTGTATAGGAACGAGCAGTGTGTTTATGAGTGTTCCCACAGGAACAGTTAAAACGTGGATTTACAGAGATAACTTCACCGGAACATGGACCACTATACCGTCTTCTGCTTCCACAGGTTTCAACCATTCGTTAAGCGGATTAACCCTCAACACTCCTCGTGTATACCGCGCCATACTTACTACTACCGGCTGCTCTGAAGATACTACTGCAGGCGATACTGTAGTAATTAAAGCCTTCAGCAAAGGAAACAACAACAGCGTTACACCCACTATAAGCAATGCAACCATTTGCAACGGAGCGCCTGCTTTTGTTAGTATCAATCCGGGTTCAGGCAATAGTGTGGTTAAATGGATATACCGCAACAACAACACCGGCCCTTGGCTTGATTACCAAACAGGGGGTAACTCCATCAGTGATTACAACACTTACGTAAGCACTCCGCAAACCAGAGTGTACCGCGCCATTTTACGTAACAACACACTTTGCAGTGAAGATACCAGTGCGTTGCTTACACTTTCGTTATTACCGATAGGCAACGGAAATACCACTACTACACCAACTGCAAATAACAGCACCGTGTGTACCGGAAGTTCAGCTGTCATCAGTGTAAATCCCGGATCGGGTAACAGTGTTCAACGCTGGATTTACCGTAACGGCACCAGCGGAAACTGGATTGATTTAGCCTACAGCGGAAACTCTGTTACCGATAATAACACCATTACCGGAGTAACACTTGTTCGTAATTACCGCGCTATAATATACAACCCTTCTACTTGCACCAGAGATACTACTCCGGCAGTAAGTGTGACTATCACACCTGTTACTGTGGGTGTAAATACATCTATAACACCAACGGCCATTAGCGCCACAGTATGTGCCGGTGGGTTTGCGCAAATCACTACCACCACCGCAGGCGGAAGTGTAGTGGGTTGGGTATACAACATTAACGGAAGCGCGTGGATGAATTACGGGTACACCACCAGTACCAGCATCTCCGACTACCAAACTTCCTATACTTCAACAACAACAAAAGCTTATCGCGCATTAATCTACACATCAAGCACCTGCCGTATAGATACCACGAACAGTGTAACAGTAACCATTAGTCCGCGCACGTATGGCAACGACAACAGTTACACATTTACTGCTCCGTCTTCA
>DATGWX010000516.1:0-4798 GCA_035299275.1 Bacteroidia bacterium | reverse complement strand
GCCACAAAACCTGCCGGAGTTATGTTCACCCAGGTAACACCATTGTTGGAAGAGCGCCAAATACCTGCCTGTCCGCCTCCGCCCGATAAGGTAGCATAAACTATTCCGCTGGGGGTTACGGCCACATCTGTCCATACGCTGCTGGAAATTCCTCCTCCGCCTCTGCGTTTATTCCAGTTTATTCCTCCGTTTAAACTGCGGTATACACCATCGTATGCAGCAAGGTATAGTACATCAGCCGTGTCAATGGATTTGTTTATTGCCACCCGATGAATAAAATCAAAGTTGTTGTCAAATGTTTGCGGAGTACCTGATGATGTGGAGGAGAGAACCGTCCATGTAATACCGTTGTCTGTTGATTTAAGTAACCCGTTACCTAAATAATTGGCCCCGGGTACATATCCTCCGTAGTACTCTCCGGTGGAAGCGTACCAGATATTGTTTTTACCTGCACGTGGGTCTTGAATAAGAGAAGTGATATTACAAATAGCTGTAGAGGTAACCAATGTCCATGAACCTCCGTTGTCAGTACTTCTCCAAATACCCCCTGTGGCTGCTCCGGCCAGTATAATATTTTCAGCGGTACGGTCAATGCCTATGGCACGTGTTCGGCCACCTATATTCCACGGACCTCTGGACGACCAGAAACCATCCTCTACAGCATTGGTTTTGTACTTTTCATCAGCAACCGGAAGTGTGCCGCTATAAGCCAACTCTTTTTGGCGTATCCCTTCCGGAATAATTCCTGTAGCGGGATCTGCCAGCATTTTCATTAACCATTTTTCACGCAATGGGGGTTGGCTGTCCATGCCGTAAATACCATCTGATGCAGGTGCCGCTTTTTTCTGAAAAAGCAAGAAAGCACCAACTACAGCTACTGCAAAAACGAAGATGTATTTTATTTTATGCATAAGCAAAGTTCATCTTTTTTCTGAGTTTTTCTTTGTTTTCATCGGGAAGTAGTACCTTTATAATATGGCACGTCAATTTTTTGATGCTGAAGTATATGATATACTGGATGCATCACCCTCGGTAAAACGATTTTTTTTTCGCGTACCCTCAGTGGAATCTTTTGATTTCAAACCCGGGCAATTTGTGATGCTGGAATTGCCCATACCAGCCAAAGTAAACACCCGAAGTTACTCCATTGCCTCAGCTCCGGATGGAAGCAATACTTTCGAACTGATTATTGTAATTAATGAAAACGGATTGGGCACTCCTTACCTGTTTAATGAAGTAAAAAAGGGTAGCGTGATAAAATGTGCCGGGCCTTTGGGGAAATTCACTTTGCCTGCAACTCTTGACCACGATATACTTATGGTAGCCACCGGAACAGGCATTGCTCCTTTCCGCTCCATGCTGCATTACATCAAACAACACAATATTCCGCGCAAAAATGTGTACCTGATTTACGGCAACCGTTTTGAAAAAGACATACTATACAAAGACGAATTACAACATATGTGCGACAAGGAAGAGCATTGCTTCTATTTTCATCCGGTACTTTCCAGAGAAGATGGTTGGCAAGGGGCCAAAGGATATGTTCATCCCATTTACGAAGAAATTCTTGCCGACCACCGACCGGCTTATATATTGTTGTGCGGATGGAGCAGCATGGTGAGAGAAGCACGAGACAGATTATATGCTATGGGCTACACCAAAGAACAAGTTCATTTCGAACTTTATGATTAATATTCCATCAAAACATATTTTTAAACAGTTGATTTACATGTAAATATCAAATGATTGGAGTTTTGGTCCCTATTTTGCAAACTTTGGCCAAAGCCCTATTTTTAAACCTCTAAAATTTAACCTAATGAAAAAACACATTACTCTTCTTTTCGCGATTATAGGTATGCTCAGTAATACACTTTTCGCGGCAACAAAAACATCTACCGGAAGCGGAAACTGGACTACAGGAGGCAGTTGGACTCCCAGCGGTTCTCCGGCTGCGGGCGATGTAATTAATATTGAAACCGGACACACCATAACTGTCTCCAGTGTGGTGAATCTCTCTTCAGGAGCTGCAGTAACGGTTAACATCAGAGGCACTCTTACGTTCTCCGGTGGAGGTAGCAAACTAAGGCTCGCTACAGGCTCAGTTATCAACTTACTTTCCGGAGGCAACATTACCACCTCTGGCGGAGGTGGCGGTGGCAGCCAAACCATTGAAGCAGGCGGAACCGGATTATGGAACACCTCCATGGGCAACTTCTCAGGACCCAGAACCATTACTGAAGCAAGTCCGTTACCTGTGGTGTGGTTATCTTTTACCGGTAACAGAATGCCGAATGGAGCAGTGCAGCTCAACTGGTCAACAGCATCTGAACTAAGCAACTCGCACTTTGAAGTAGAAAAAACAACTGACGGAAAAACATTTACCAAACTTGATGAGGTAAAAGGAAACGGTACTACAAATAAAATAAGCAAATACACATACACAGATAAACAACCCGGCACCGCTACCGTATACTACCGCTTAAAACAGGTTGACTTCAACAGTAAATTTGAATACAGTAAGCTGGTTGCTGTTAAAGGGCTAGCGAATAGTACCTCTTCCGCTTCGGGTGGTAAAAACAGCGGTGGCGGCACTAAAGGCGGCCAAGGTGGTAGCGGACAAATAAAAGAAAACGTGATGGTAGTTAAACCTGTGGCTATAATTGACATTGCACAGTTTAAAATTAACGGACAGGATAAAGCCGATGTGATTGTTGAACTGGTGAATCCTAAAGGAAAAGTAGTGGTAAGCAAAAACACCATACTGTTTGACGGAGCAGCCAAAATAGATCTCTCTGATGCTCCCAAAGGAGTGTATAAAATGGTGGTAAGGCTGGCCTCTGATAAAACAAAAATCGGCTCAGCCAACGTAGTCAAAAAATAGATTTTAATCTCCTCTCCCGGTAAACTTTCTCAACAACAGCATCACTTCCACAAGTGATGCTGTTTGCGTTATAGTCATGATGAGTGATTTTGTGCTTTGCTTCATGGCCGCCCTTTTTCCCAACTGTTGAACACCGGTTACTATTCTGCCAAAAACTTCCGACTGGTAGTATGACTCTTCACTTACCGGAGGAAAATAAGCGGTAAGTTGTTTGTTTTTAATCACCAGTTTTTCAAAACCCAGTTCATTGCCCAGCCATTTTACCCGCATGGCATCAAGCAAGGCAATTACCTGCTGCGGCAAACGTCCGAACCGGTCAATAAGTTCATCCTGAAATTTCAATAACTCTTCTTCTGTTTTCAACGAAGCGAGTTGGTTGTATAAAATCAATCGCTCAGGGTTACTGCGAACATAGGCATCAGGTATCAGAATCTCCATATCGGTTTCCACAATGCAATCACGACTCACTTCTGCCTTTGCTTTTCGTTCTGCTTCCAGCTCTTCACTGAATACATCACTGAACTCTTCGTACTTTAATTCGTGGATGGCTTCATCCAGAATTTTGTGGTACATGTCGTAACCTATCTCAGCAATAAAACCACTTTGCTCTGCACCCAGTAAATTACCTGAACCACGTATATCCAAATCACGCATGGCCACATTAAATCCGCTGCCCAATTCGCTGAACTCTTCAATGGCGCTTAACCGTCTTCTGGAATCATCAGACAAGGTGCTGAGTGGCGGACAGATCAAGTAACAAAATGCTTTTTTATTGGAACGCCCCACACGGCCCCGCATCTGGTGCAAATCACTTAAACCGAACATGTGGGCGTTGTTGATGATGATGGTATTGGCATTGGAAATATCCAACCCTGATTCAATGATGGTAGTAGCCACCAACACATCGTATTCCCCTTCTATAAAACGCATCATCACATCTTCCAAATGGTCGCCTTCCATCTGCCCGTGGGCAGTGCATACCCGAATACCAGGAGAAAGCGTGCGTAATTTTGCGGCTACTTCCTCAATATCTTTTACCCGGTGGTGTACAAAAAACACCTGGCCCCCGCGTTCAACTTCGTAATCAATGGCCTCTTTTATTACCTCATCATTGTACACGTGCAACTCGGTTGTAACGGGTTGCCGGTTGGGTGGTGGTGTAGTAATCACGCTCAAATCGCGCGCTCCCATCAACGAAAAATGCAAGGTACGCGGAATAGGTGTAGCCGTTAAGGTAAGCGTATCTACATTCACACGCATCTCTTTCAACTTTTCTTTTGCCGCCACACCAAACTTCTGCTCTTCATCAATAATTACCAAACCCAGCTCTTTGAACTTAACATCTTTGGCAATGAGTGAATGTGTACCGATGATGATATCAATTTTACCTTCCTGTAGTTTCTGTTTAATCTCTTTGTGCTCTTTGCTTGATTTAAATCTGTTGATGTAATCAATGTTGCATGGAAACTCGCGCAACCGCTCTTTAAAAGTACGGTAGTGCTGATTGGCTAAAATGGTAGTAGGTACTAACACTGCAACCTGCTTGCTATCGCACACCGCCTTAAATGCCGCACGAATGGCAATCTCCGTTTTACCAAAACCCACATCACCACACACCAGTCTGTCCATGGGGTGCGGTGATTCCATGTCCTTCTTAAAATCGGCAGTGGCCTTTACCTGATCCGGTGTATCTTCATACATAAAAGAGGCTTCAAGTTCCGTTTGCATGTAGTTATCCGGGGCAAAGGCAAAACCTGTTTGAGATTTACGTGAGGCGTAGAGTTTTATCAAATCACGCGCTATGTCTTTTACTTTTTTCTTGGTAGTACGTTTGAGTTTATCCCAGGCATCACTACCCAGTTTGTTCAGTTTAGGAGGTGTACCACCTTTACCTACATACTTCGATATTTTGTGCAG
>DATGWX010000515.1:0-5628 GCA_035299275.1 Bacteroidia bacterium | reverse complement strand
GATGAGGCCACGTCTTCTCTCGATGCTGAATCTGAAAAGTTGGTTCAGGGTGCATTGGATAATTTGATGGAAAACAGAACGTCTTTTGTTATTGCTCACAGATTGTCGACCATCAGAAATGCTTCACGCATTCTCGTTATTCATGATGGACGTATTGCTGAAGAAGGAAGTCATGAGCAACTCCTTACCAATGAAAACGGGGTGTACCGTAAATTGGTAGAGATGCAATTGGAGTTATCAGAATAAAAATATTGCAAATTGCTTTATTTCAATATGTTATATTTTCTTGCTTTTCTGCTATTACTTGGAAAATTGAAATTCTTGCATAAATTTGAAAAATCATAAAATCAAAATATAACAAATGAAAAAATTACTTTTATCAGCAGCTGTTATTGCAACATTGTTTGCAGGCTGTTCAAAAGACGATGACAAAAAGGATTCAGGAACAGTTACAGGCTGTATGGATCCACGTTCTCTGACTTACAATCCAGCTGCAACAGTTGATGATGGTAGCTGTACTTACGCTTCAAGTGCGCAAGAAAACCGCAAAGTGGTATTAGAAGAATATACCGGTGTACGTTGTACTTTTTGTCCGGATGGACACAGAAGAGCACAGTCATTTGCTGATGCAAATCCAGGCAAAGTTATTCTGATTAATGTTCACACAGGAAGTTATGCAACACCTGCAAGCGGATGGGCTGATTTCACTACCAGCTGGGGTGCTGCTCTAGCTACAAAAGCCGGAATGGGACAAGCTGGTACAGGATACCCTGGAGGATCAGTAAGTCGCTATACTTTTGCTGATGTGCCCTCAGTTGCATCTTATAAAATGGCTGCAGGAAGTCAGTATACTCTTTTGAACAGAGGCGGATGGTGGAATACATCAAACAGCACAAGCCCAGCAGGAGACAATCGTTTAGCTCAACCTGCACCTGTGAACGTTGCTGTTATCTCTGATTACAATCCAGGTTCAAGACAAGTTAAAGTAACAGTTGAGATGTATTTCACTTCAGCAGTAACCGGTGGTGTTAGCCTTAACGTAGCACTTCTGGAAAGTGGTGTTGTTGGAAAACAAATTGATGCCGGTGTAACTAATGCTAACTATGTACACAAGCACATGTTACGCGATATGATTACAGGCCAATGGGGTGAAGCAATCGATGCTGCCTCAACTGTTCAAGGTAAACGTATTAAGAAAACATACACTTACACTCTTCCAGCTACAGATAAAAATGGTAACAGCATTAAGCCAGAAAATTGCAATATTGCAGCTTATGTTACTATGGCTGACAACAATGATGTGTTGAACGGAGCTGAAACTTCATTACAATAAGTCATTGCAGTTAATGCATAAAAAAGAAAAGGAGGCTATTGGCCTCCTTTTCTTTTTTATGCATTAATCATTTTTTCCAATGCAAACATTTCATCCCGCAACCTGGCGGCTTCCATAAAGTCCAGGTCTTTGGCTGCTTTCACCATTCTGGCTTTAGTTTCCTCCAAAGTCTTCTGCAGTTGTTCCTTGTTCATGTATTGTACAACAGGATCAGCGGCTACTGATATTTCTTCCGGTTCAACATAAGCACCTGGTTCCAATCCTTTATTGGCATTGGCCACGGTGGTTTGTTTCATGATGTCTTCTGTAGATTTTCTTATGGTACGCGGGGTGATGCCGTGTTCTTTGTTGTAAGCAATCTGCTTTTCTCTTCTGCGGTTGGTTTCCTCAATGGTTTGCTGCATGCTTCGGGTAATAGTATCTGCATACATAATTACTTTGCCCTTTTCATTTCGAGCTGCTCGCCCTATGGTTTGAATAAGCGAACGGTTATTTCGAAGGAACCCTTCTTTATCTGCATCCAGAATAGCTACCAGAGATACTTCAGGTAAATCCAATCCTTCACGTAAAAGGTTAACTCCTATGAGCACATCAAATTTCCCTAAACGCAAATCACGCAGAATTTCTACACGGTCCAGTGTTTTTACTTCAGAGTGAATGTAACGGCATTTTACATTCAGTTTAGCCATGTACTTGGCCAGTTCTTCAGCCATACGTTTTGTAAGCGTGGTCACTAAGATCCGATCGCCCATTTTAATGCGTTCATCAATTTCATCCAGCAAATCATCTACCTGATTGCCTATGGGTCGTACTTCTATAACGGGGTCAAGTAAGCCTGTAGGGCGAATAAGTTGTTCTACCACCACACCTTCGCATTGTTGTATTTCATAATCACCCGGAGTGGCACTCACATAAATCACCTGTTTAATTAAAGACTCAAATTCATTGAAAGTGAGTGGCCGATTATCCATTGCTGCGGGCAGTCTGAAACCATATTCCACCAGATTTTCTTTACGTGAACGGTCACCTCCGTACATGGCTCTTACTTGTGGCATGGACACATGGCTTTCGTCTACCACCAGTAAAAAGTCTTTCGGGAAATAATCAATCAGGCAAAACGGGCGATCTCCCGGGTTTCTGCGATCCATATAGCGGCTGTAGTTCTCAATACCACTGCAGTATCCTAGTTCACGCATCATTTCAATATCAAAAACCACGCGATCTTCCAAACGTTTGGCCTCGAGAAACCGTCCCTGATTTTTGAAATACTCCACCTGCTCCATCATATCATCCTGAATCTGGTTAATAGCCTGATGAAGCCGTTCTTTGGGTGTTACGTATATGTTAGCGGGAAATATGGCTGCAGCTTCGGTCTTTTCTATTCGTTTCCCGCTGGAGGGGTCAAACAGTTCAATTTCTTCAATTTCATTACCAAAGAAGGATACCCGTACACCGTAATCTGCATAAGCTAAAAATACATCCACCACATCGCCTTTTACACGAAAATTACCTCGTTTAAAATCAGCTGTTGTTCGTGAATACAGACTATCAACAAGCGAATACAATAGCTGATTACGGTTGAGTTTTTGACCTGTATGTAATCTGATGATGCTGCCTTCATAGTCACTCGGGTTGCCCGCTCCATATATGCAGGATACCGAAGCAACAACTAATACATCTCTGCGCCCTGAAAGGAGAGAAGAAATGGTTTTTAAACGCATTTTTTCAATTTCCTCATTAATGTTCAGGTCTTTTTCAATGTAAGTATTGCTGGTAGGTAAGTAAGCCTCCGGTTGATAATAATCGTAGTAGGAAACATAATACTCTACGGCATTATCCGGAAAAAATTGAGTGAATTCTCCATACAATTGTGCAACCAGTGTTTTGTTGTGACTAAGCACCAGCGTTGGCCGTTGTACTTTTTCGATGACGTTGGCTATGGTAAATGTTTTTCCTGAACCCGTAACACCCAGTAAGGTTTGTGCATGGTCGCCTCTCAGCAATCCTTCATGCAGTTGTTTAATGGCCTCGGGCTGGTCACCAGTGGGAACGTAGTCTGATATGAGACGAAAAGGCATTGATATGGTAAATTTAAGCTAAAGGAAGTGTAAAGTAAAAATCAGAACCCTTTCCTTCTTCTGAAGACAGGTAAAGTGTTCCCCCGTTTCGATGTATAAAATCTCTGCAAAGCGGCAGACCTAAACCTACCCCTTTTTCATTGTTTGTGCCATAGGTTGATTTCGCATTTTCGAATTTAAACAGTTGCTCTTTTTTATCAGCACTCATGCCTATTCCGGTGTCTTTAACATGTACTTCAGCCCACTGGTCTTTTTGTATGCAAAAAATGGATATCGTATCTGATTTTTTGCTGAATTTAATGGCATTCGAAATGAGGTTGCGCAATACAAGCGTCACCATTTCTTTGTCAGCTGAAACTTGTGCCATAACAGAGTTGCCTGTTTGCAAAATTATGCCCTTATGCTCGGCCTGAGGTAACATCAGTTTTACGGTAGAGTCAATACATTCTGTAACCAGAAATGACTCTTTGTGTACCTCAATTCCGTTGAGTTGGGTATTGGCCCAGAAAAGCATATTGTCAAGCAGATTCAACGTGTGGTCAATTTCATTCTGTACCGTTTGTACAATATTTTTTTCTTCTTCGGGTGAAATCAGACCTTGCTCAAAAAGGCTGAGTGTGGACTTTACTGAGGCCAGTGGTCCTCTGTAATCGTGCGAAATAATGGAAAAAAGTTTATCCTTTATTTTATTTGATTCATCCAGGTTTTGTGAAGAAGCTTTAAGCTCAAGGTTAATACGGTCGCGTTCTTTGATTGTTTTACGCAGAGCGAAAAGCAGGAAAATCATTATCAATAAAGCCAGAGAAACAACGAGGATAACAATGTTTTGTTTTTTTACTGCATCGTGTGAACTTGCTATTTCTACATCTTTCATTTGTACATCTTTAGTCAGTTCTTTTTTTTCCAACTGCGACTTTTCCAAATCGAACCTCACGGCCATTTCTGCTATGTTGAGCAACTGTTCCTGCTGATATATGCTGTCCTTATAAAGCAGGGCTTCGCGTACCAGTTTATTGGCCATTTTAAAGTTACCTTGTGCCTCATAGGTTTCTGAAACTGTAGAGAGAATGTTGACCAGATGTTCTCTTAAATCAAGGCTGCGGGCAATAGCCAACGCTTTATTTCCTGCCTCAATAGCCATGGGATAATTGTGCATTTGGTTGTAAGTTTCAGCTATGCCTAGAAGGGAGAAAGACTGTCCCCGTTTGTCACCTGATTTTTCTTTGAGTTGTAACGCAATACTAAAGGCAGATAAAGCATCTTTGTGCCGGCCTTGTTGCAAATAAATGTCAGCCATATTATTTAAACTGGCTCCATGGGCTTTAATATCTCCTGTTTCTTCACGAAGTTGAAGAGCAAGCTGGTGGTATAACAAAGCAGAGTCAAGCTGATGCCTGCCTTGATAAAGTAAACCGATGTTGTTATATACTGAACTTATTTTTGCTTTGTTTCCTGTTTCTAATCGTATTTTTAAGGCATCGTTATAGTAGTGCAGAGCATTGTCAAATTGCTTTTGCTTGTCATAAATGAGACCGATGTTGTTAAGAATGTTGCTGTAGAATTCAGAGTTGAGTGCTTTTGGGTATATTTTCTCTGCTTCAAGGTAGGAGTGTAGTGCTTTGTCGTATATGCCCTGCAGGTAATAAATTACTCCGAAGTTATTCTGCGCATCGGCCATTCCTTCCTTATCGTCTATGTCGGTGAAAAGCTCCAGAGCATCTCCGTAAAAGGAGATAGCTTTTTTATACTCTCCTGAATATTCATAAAGCACACCGTAGTTTTTAAGGGAAGTTGCAATGCCCTTTTTGTAATTCATTTTACGGGCCATTTGCAATGCTCCCGACAGGTGATTAACTGCTTTGGAAGAATCTATATTCAGGTAAATATACCCCAGTTGATTGAGGATTTTGACACGACTGGTGTCACTCAGATTAGTTTTCAAAAGTAGCTCCAGACTGTCTTTGTCCTGTCCGCGGCTATTGAGTGAAACGCAGGTAAGGAAAAGGAAAAGTATGAAGTTGCGCAATTGCATTACATGCCTATCTCTTTAAGCACATGGTCGGCTTTGGCAACTTTTTGAAGTACCCACAATACATAACGGATGTCAACACCAACAGAGCGACTGTAATTTTCATTCCAGGCATAATCGTTTATGGTAGCTGTAAATGCACGGTCAAAGTTTACACCTATCAGATTTCCGTCAGCATCCAGTATCGG
>DATGWX010000514.1:0-2362 GCA_035299275.1 Bacteroidia bacterium | reverse complement strand
GAGTAACAATGGCCACTCCTGTTCCTGTAAATGATGTACTCATGTTATACTGATTTAATGTATCTATCTACTTGTTGAATGTAGTTGGTTAGTGTGTTGTCATTGCCTGTATCAATCATCAGGTCGAAATACAGTTCGCTTTTGGGCCTGAATTTCCCTACCCTTAACCCGGCATGCGAAAGACCTGAAACAGCCTCCAACCATAAGGTTGGATCAATATAGAGGTTAAGTAAAAAATCAAATTCTTCATTCATAAAACGGCCTACAGATTCCGCACTGGGCAGGTAGTTCCAACTCAAATTTTTGAGCCAGAAATATTCGGTATAGGCCAGAAACTTATACTTAAAAGGGAGTTCCTTCTCATTTACAAAACCCAACAAAAAAACTTTCTTTCCCTGCGCCTTCAGTTGTGCGGAATAATCCTGCACTATTTTGGCATGTTCATCGTCTGTTGCATCGTACAATATACCAATGTAAGCAGCATCGTCAAACTTCTTTATGTTGCGCACCTGGCGCAGAGATTTTACCTGTTTATCTAATGCAATTCGTCCTAATTTTTTCTTTATATCTTCAATCCACTTCATGCTATCATCTCTAAAAATTCCTGTTCAGTAATTATTTTAATGTTGAGGTCGGTAGCTTTCTTCAATTTCTCCGGCCCCATCTTATCTCCGGCTACAAGATAATCCAGTTTTCCTGAAACACTACTCACGTTACGTCCTCCGTTGCTCTCTATCAGTTTTTTGATATCATCACGACTAATGGCAAAAACACCTGATACCAGAAAACTTTTACCCGCCAGTTTTTCTGTCCGCTCGAAACCTTCTTCCTCTTTAATTTCCAGTTGTAAGCCTGCTGTTGCTAATTGTTCCACTAAACGTTTGTTCGCATCTTCAGCAAAGAACTTAATTACCTGCTCGGCTATCTTTCCCCCTATTTCACTCACAGCCACCAACTCTTCATAAGAGGCCCGCATTAAGTTGTGCAAATTCTGAAAACGCTGAGCCAGCTTTTTCGCAACGGTTTCTCCCACCATACGAATGCCCATTGCAAAAAGCACACGTTCAAACGGAACTTGTTTCGAATCTTCAATGCCTTTTAAAATATTGCGCACTGACTTTTCCTGCAAGCTGCGTTTTTTAAGCGAGTCATCTTCTCCCACGGTAAATTCTAATCCTATCAACTGCTCATAGGTGAGTTCATACAAATCAGCATAAGTTCGTATTAACCCCTTATCAAATAAACCGCTTACTGTTTCGGCACCCAGGCTATCAATGTTCATGGCCTTGCGTCCGATGAAATGTTCAATCTTACCTTTGAGTTGTGGGGGGCAACCTTGCTCGTTGGTACAATAGTGAACTGCTTCTCCTTCCTTACGTATCAAAGGAGTTCCGCATTCAGGGCAATGGGAGGCGTAGTCGATTTTCGCTGAGAACAATTGTCTTTTCGATAAATCAACTCCTGTAATTTTGGGTATAATCTCTCCGCCTTTTTCTACAAAAACAGTGTCGTGTTCGTGTAAGTCAAGTCGTTCTATTTCATCGGCATTGTACAAGCTGGCCCGCTTCACGGTAGTACCGGCTAATTGCACCGGTTTTAAATTGGCTACAGGAGTAATTGCCCCTGTGCGCCCTACCTGATAAGTTACCTTAAGCAATTGCGTAGATGCACTTTGCGCCTTGTATTTATAGGAAATGGCCCAGCGAGGATTTTTTGCTGTAAATCCTAACTCTTCCTGCTGCCGGTAATTGTTTACCTTAACAACAACCCCGTCAATATCATAACTGAGCTGTTCACGTTCTTTATCGTATTGGTGAATAAACGCCATTACCTGTTCCATATTGGTACAAACCTTATAATGGTCTGATACTTTAAAGCCCCAGGTGGCAGCCTTCTTCAAACTTTCTGCATGTGTTTCTGCAACGGGTTCATCACTGTAAATAAAGTAGAGAAAACAACCCAGCTGTCTTTTGGCTACTTCTGCGGAGTCCTGCATTTTAAGCGAACCTGAAGCAAAATTGCGGGGGTTCTTGTACAACTGTTCTGCAATCTCCTCGTCATCGTAACCTTTTTCTCTCAGTTCTTGGGTAAGTTCTGCATTCAGCCTTTCAAATTGTTTCAGGTGCATAAATACTTCTCCGCGAATCTCAAACTCATCCGGATAATCACCTGCAGGCAATTGCAACGGAACACTGCGAATGGTTTTAACGTTGTTGGTTACATCATCACCTTGCGTACCGTCACCACGGGTTACGGCACGTACTAAACGGCCTTTCTGATAGGTGAGACTAATGGCCAGACCGTCAAATTTTAATTCGGCTACGTATTCAAAATTATCGCCAATGGATTTACGTATTCGGGC
>DATGWX010000513.1:0-2484 GCA_035299275.1 Bacteroidia bacterium | reverse complement strand
GAGTATGAATATTCATCCTTAGAAATTTCTTATCCTAACGGTGGTGAAACGTTTTTACCAGGTGCAACTGAGCAGATTCGCTGGGATTCAAAATTTGTTACCTCCAATGTGCAATTACATTATTCCATTGACGGGGGTAATAATTGGGTGGTAATAACCAACAGCCAAAACGGAAGTTCAAGATACTTCAGTTGGACTGTTCCCACAACTGTTACCAGCCAGGCATTGATACGTGTTCGCACCACAGACAGCAGTATTGTGGACATAAGCGACACAACTTTTGCCATTTTAGGCACTCCTTCATTAACCACTCCAAGGGCTTGCAGCGGGCAATTACATTTAACCTGGGGAACAGTAACCGGTGCAATTGCATATGAAGCCGCTATACTTTCCAACGGAAAACTGGAAACCAAAGCTATCACCTCAACGGCTAACCGCTTTCATACGTTTACCGGTTTAAACAACGGCACTGAGTATTGGGTTACCGTGAGAGCAATAGGACCTGATAGCTCGCGTGGCAAATTTGCTAATGCATTAAATGCAACTCCCACTTCGGCCAACGCTCCACCATCTTTCACCAAAAATTTACCTCTCGTTACTTCTGCCTGTATCAACAAAGCAGCTGTAATCAGAATACAATCAGCTGGGGCATCTACTTTAACCCGTCAATGGCAGCGCAGTACTAATGGCGGTTCAAGCTGGTCAATTACCGGGGGTAATGTAGATACGTTATCGTTAGGTACAGTTACAGGCAGTATGGAAAATTACCTGTATCGCCTTAATTTAACCAGCAGCACCTGCGGCAACACGGTAACTACTACCATTACCACATTAAAAACCGACACAGGTCTTATACTTACTCATGACCCGATGGATGCAACTGCCTGTCATGGCTCAACTATAAAATTCAGTTACGGTGCTGTTTCAAAAAACAACCCGAATACTATATGGCAGGTGAGCAAAAATAATGGAGTAAGCTGGACAAACGTAGCCTCCGTACAAGACACTACAGTTACACTTTCAGCAATTGACACACTCAACAACCAAATTATTCGCGCTATTGCTTCCAATGGGTGTGTAACGGGAGACACTACTGCATCTGCCTTAATCACTGTTAAGCCACGCTTGAGTTTAACTGTGAGCAATGACACGAATCTTTGCATCGGCAAATCCATCAACATCTCTGCACAGGTAACTGGTGGTGCCTCTACTCCTGTTATCAACTGGAACGGTCTAGGAAACAACAATTCTTACATGGTTAGTCCTGCTACAACTACAACCTATACTATTACGGCTAATGACAGTTGTTCAACCCCTGTAACCGATAGTGTAAAAGTTACTGTAATACTTGTTGACTCTACATTTACACACAATGGAACCAGCGGCAAAAATCAGGTTGATTTTACCGCCAGTGAAGCCTTTGCTAATAACTACAGCTGGAATTTCGGAGATGGCAGTGCCAATGTAAATTTCAGAAGTGCCGGACACTTTTTTGCCGCAAATGGCAATTACAATGTGTGCTTAACTGTTGTCAAAAACGGCTGCTCTTACACCACCTGTCAAACCATCAGCGTTACACGAACTGATGTTGAACTGGTGAATGATCTTGCTGATGCAATAAAAGTATACCCCAACCCTGCTACAAATAACATATTCATAGCGGCCCCTGTTCCTGTACAAAACATAAGTCTTGTAAATGAACTTGGCAGCCTGGTGTGGGAAAGCAACGCTCCTTCACAAAACATGAATATTGCCTTATCACCATTCGCTCCAGGTGTCTACTTTGTAAATGTGCAAACTGATGCAGGTATCATTCGTAAAAAATTAATCATTATCAAATAACCTTATTGAGTTCTATATTTTCTGATTCATGTTACAGCTACAGACCATCCGATCCAATTCTGAAGAAATTATTCGCAGATTAAACAAACGAAACTTTCCTGCTCAGGAAAAAATTGAGCAGATACTAAAACTTGACGAAGAACGCAGACAGAAAAAAACCGAGTTGGAAAATCTGCTGGCAGAGGGCAATAGCTTAGCCAAAAAAATTGGTGAGTTATTCAAATCAGGTAATGCAGCCGAAGCAGACAACCTAAAAATACGCAGTACACAGATAAAAGAAGAAGCGAAAAAGATTGAAGAACGTTTTAATCAGATTGATGAAGAAGTACAATCTGTTTTAGTTACAATTCCAAATGCTCCGCATGAATCTGTTCCTGCAGGAAAATCTGCTGAGGACAACGTGACCATTTTTGAAGAAGGTGAAATTCCTGTATTGGCTGAAGGAGCCCTACCACATTGGGAGCTTGCTTCAAAATATGATTTGATTGATTTTGAATTAGGCAATAAAATTACCGGAGCGGGATTTCCTGTTTACAAAGGCAAAGGCGCCAGATTGCAACGTGCTTTGATCAATTTCTTTCTTGATGAAGCTTTAAAGGCAGGTTATCATGAAATAATGCCTCCGCTTTTAATTAATGCTGA
>DATGWX010000512.1:0-2735 GCA_035299275.1 Bacteroidia bacterium | reverse complement strand
TGGCTCGCGCAACTGGGTTTCGACCCGCAGTTTGGTGCACGCCCGTTAAAACGTGTAATGCAAAAACGCATTCTCAACGAATTATCGAAACAGATATTGGGTGGCAGTATCAAAAAAGATCACACCATCTTACTCACACTTTCTGATAAACACGAGTTTGAGTTTAAGAATGACGAAGCGGTAGGAAAATAAAATAGTAACAAATTAAAAAGAAAGGTCACCATCATAGGGTGACCTTTCTTTTTTAGAAACACTCTTTCATTGTGATTCGTGTCTCACGAACCACTCCTCAATAACACAGCACACAAGCTATCACAAAGTCCTGAAAGGACGTCATATTTTACAGACGGGTGCAGCCCGTTTGCAGTAGAATCTGAGCTGATATAACCTCTCCCTGCTAACTTAAACCATCTCTTCCTTATCTTTGCCCGAGATGAACAGCGAGCAACCCAACAACCCCTTGCACGGTAAAACCTTAGAAGCCATTCTCACCTATCTGGTGGAATATTACGGCTGGCAAATTTTGGGCGATGAAATACGAATCAACTGTTTTACACACGAACCCAGCATTAAATCCAGCTTAAAGTTTTTGCGCAAAACACCTTGGGCTAGAGCCAAAGTAGAAGAGTTATATATTTACACCCTTAAGCGCGGCTAAGGGATATTCCGATTACACACGACAACAGATGATTGATAACAAAAGAGAACATCCAGCCATAAAAACCAAATTACACCCGCGCAACAAACACCGTGAGCGATATGATTTTAAACTGCTGTGTGCTGCTTATCCGGAGTTAACTGCGTTTGTAGCCATCAACAAATACGGAGACGAATCCATTGACTTTTTTAATCCCGATGCGGTGAAAGCATTGAACAAAGCTTTACTGAAACAGTATTACGATATTTCACACTGGGACATTCCGAAAGGATATTTATGTCCGCCCATTCCGGGAAGAGCTGATTATATTCACTACCTCGCTGATGTATTGGCGGCTGCGAACAAAGACAACCTACCAGCGGGTTCCAACATCAGGGTGTTGGATATCGGTACAGGTGCCAACTGCATTTACCCCATTATCGGTACAAAGGAATACGGCTGGTCGTTTGTGGGCTCAGAGGTTGATGCAACCGCGGTGAGTGCCGCAAAAGCACTGATAGAAAACAACCCTGCACTACATGGAAAACTGGACCTGCGTTTACAAAAGAACCCTCAGCATATTTTTAAAGGCATTATTCAACAAGGCGAACGTTTTGATTTAACCCTGTGCAATCCGCCCTTTCACTCCTCAGCAGAAGAAGCACATGCAAGTACCCTGCGTAAACTGAGCAACCTGAAACAAAAGAAAGTCACTACACCGGTATTAAACTTTGGCGGACAAAACAAAGAGTTGTGGTGCGAAGGTGGTGAAGTAGCTTTCATCAGTAAAATGATACAGGAAAGTACTGAATTTGCCGACTCCTGTTTGTGGTTCACTTCCTTAGTATCCAAAGAATCCAGCCTGAAACCGCTGTATGCCGAACTTAGAAAAGCCGGAGCCTTACTGGTTAAAACGCTTTCGATGGGACAAGGAAATAAAAACAGCAGAGCACTGGCCTGGACATTTCTATCGAAAGAGAAACAAATCAACTGGTCAAAAACGCGCTGGCAATAGACCTCTTTCTACACACATAACCTAAACATCACCTCGTTTCTCCTTACCTTTGTTCCATGCATTTTAAACCGCCCTTTCTCGATAAAGAATTTCGTTTATCCGCCTCGCGTAGTGGCGGCAAAGGCGGCCAGAATGTGAATAAACTTTCCACAAAAGTAATGCTGGAGTTCAACATTGCCGCCTCGCTCCTGCTTACTGAAAAGGAAAAAGAAATACTTACCGAAAAACTATTTGCACGTTTGAACAAAGAGGGCGATGTGCAGGTGGTGGCACAAACTGAACGCACACAAATGGGCAACCGTCTTTTAGCGGTTAAAAAGATGTATGCTTTGCTCAACAAATGTTTTGTAGAAAAGAAAAAACGTAAGGCTACATCACCTTCCAAAAGTTCGAAAGAAAGAAGATTGCAAAGTAAAAAAATGCGCTCGGCCATCAAAAGTATGCGCAGCAATCAACTGCCTGAGTAAGCATACTTCTGCTTAAAATCATCAAATTTGCTGACTAAAATCATTTACACCCTTTACGGTGGAGTGTAGCTTGCGTTATCAAAATTTTAATAAAATAGCTTATGCCACTCTACCGTCAGGCGGGTACCATTCCCGCGAAAAGACATATCGTTTTCCGCCAGCCCAATGGTAATTTGTACCATGAAGAGTTGGTAGGCACAGAAGGATTTTCAGGTCTGTCTTCCTTAGTGTACCACTTACATCCGCCAACACTGGTAAAGGAACACGGAACACCTTACTCTGTTCGCCCTGAAATTGCCGTAACCGACAATTTGCAGGCCCGTAGTTTTATGGGGTTTGAAGTAACACCAGAGGAAGATTACATCTGGAGCAGAAAAACATTATTTCTGAATAATGACATGACCATTGGTGTAGCAGCACCAAGGCAAAGCACCCATGATTATTTTTTCAAAAATGCCGATGCCGATGAAATGATTTTTGTTCACAAAGGATTAGGTGAATTACAAACCATGTATGGCAGTATCAAATTCGGTTACGGAGATTACCTGATTATTCCGCGTGGTACGGTATATAAAATAAATTTTAATAATCAGGAGAACAAGCTTCTGATAGTGGA
>DATGWX010000511.1:0-6004 GCA_035299275.1 Bacteroidia bacterium | reverse complement strand
CCCTGTTGTCCAGGCCGCCTGAAAATTGAAACCTCCCGTTACACCATCAACATCAAGTACCTCACCGGCAAAGTACAAGCCGCCTACTTTTTTACTTTGCATACTGGTAAAATCCACTTCATTTAAATCAACCCCACCCGCTGTTACAAACTCATCTTTAAACGTGTTTTTACCGGTTACCTGCACTTCAAAAGCAGAGATAAGGTTCGTTAACTGATTCAATTGTTTGTTACTTACATCTGCCCAACGGGTATCAAATGCAATGCCTGCCTTTTCTATAAAGTACAGCCATAACCGCTCAGGCAGGCTGAATAATCTGGCATTGGGAATAATCTTTTTGCTTTCTTTTTGCTTGAGTTGTTGCAGCTCCTGCACTGTTTGTTCCTGATTGTTCTGCGGTATCCAGTTCACCATTAAAGTAAACGCATAGTTGCGTTCAAACAATTCACGGGCAGCAAAAGCAGATGTTTTCAAAATGGCAGGTCCGCTAAGTCCTTGATGGGTAATAAGCAACGGGCCCTCGTATATTTTTTTACTTCCGGCTTGTTTCACCGTAGCCTTGGGTACGGCTATTCCGGCCAGTTCAGTTAATGATTTATCTTTTACAATAAAGGTAAACAATGAAGGGACAGGGTCAACGATGGAAATGTTTAATGAAGCGATAAAATCATATTGCGATCTTTTAGGAAATCCACCGCAAGCCAGCAACACATTTTTACTACTCAGTGTTTCTTCTTTGTCAGTATGCAACAAGAACCTTGTTCCTTCTTTTGTAACAGTTCTTATTCCGCAACCCGGCATCAAGCGTACACCGTATTTTTCGGCTTCATCCGTCAGGCAATCCACAATGGTTTGAGAGCTGTTGGTGGACGGAAACATTCGTCCGTCACTTTCTGTCACCAGTTTTACTCCATGCTTATTGAACCACTCTACCGTGTCTTTTGGCTGAAATCGGTTAAAAGCCTGTTGCAGTTGTTTGCTGCCACGCGGATAAAATTTAATCAGTTCCTGCACATCGAAACAATGGTGTGTAACATTGCACCGCCCTCCACCTGAAATTTTCACCTTAGATAAAAACTTAGATGCACGGTCAACAATTGCAATGCGTGCAGCCGGATGTTGTGCAGCCACATTCACCGCGCAGAAAAATCCTGCGGCCCCGCCACCTATTACAATGAGATCAAATTCTTTCATAAAAGCAAAAGCTCCCAAAGTTGGTGAAAACCCGGGAGCTAATTGCAAACGATGATGAAGAAAAGTTTCTTTTTGTTACTTAAAAATCGAGGTCGTTAATTACTATACCAAAAGCCACGGGGTACAATTCAGGTCCTCTGTCCTTTTGGAACAACGGTGACAATGAGTAGTTCATGTACAGATTAAACCAACCGTAACCTATTTTAGCATTGATACCGTAACTCAAACGCTCCACATTCAAATCATTGTAATTTTTCTCTTTACCTTCTTTGCTACTCACCTGTTTGGTGTGCGAACCGATGAGGTACCCAACAGTAGGGCCGGCAGCTAAGCGAAAGGAATGCTTGAGTTTATCGGGCCTTGATTCAAACTGAAACCCAACTGGGACCGTTACATAAGTAGTAAGAAGTTTGTTCTTTTTCAGGTTATAACCGGTAGGCAGAGCTTGCAATGAGTCATTGAAACTGCCAAAAGTTACATTCTCGGTAAAGCGGTAATTGTTGTACTGTATAGTGGTTCCGTAGTAAAAACGAAACTTGCCGTTGGCACTTAATTTCACCGCCTGATCAAACAAATGCAGGTTCACGTTAACTGATTTACCGGGGTTCAAATCCAAAGCCGACATTGACTTGGGTAAACTGAATGAACCTTTGTGCAGATAATTATTCAGGCCTAAATCCAGACGCAGGTAATTGGTGAGTACCTTTTTTTCACTGTTAGGTTTCTTATTTCCTTTACCTATTTTTACTGATACGCTGTCTTTTCCATGTTTACCGCCTTTGCTGTACACCTTAATTCCGGCAATATCCACTACTACTGATTCACCGCTGGTAGAATCGGTTATGGTGATTGTTTTTTTGCGGTTCAGCTCTTCCTGCTGGTTTTTAACCACAGCGCGAAGTGAATCCAGTTCTTTTTGTTCGGGAGTTTGAGCAAACAAAGCTCCTCCTGAAAGCAGCAGTGCTGCCATTAATGTGATTGACTTTTTCATATTCTTTTATGATTTATTTTATAATCCGGCTTTCATCGTGCTCATCATTTTGAGCCGCTCGTTTTCCAGTTGAATTTTTAAACGTGTTTTATCATCTTCTTTTACCCGCTCAATCTTAAGTGTGGGCTTGCTGAGGTAACTGAGCAAGTTACCCACCTTATTGACAATAGTCTCTTTCACTCCCATTCGCTCAGCAGGTTCAGGTTGATTGTTTTGCGCCACTGCTACCTGAGCCGAATCTGCATTTATATCAGGCAATACTGAGGCAACTCTTTTTTCTACTTGCTGCTCCAAGTGAATCTGCGGTATGTCTTTTTTAATAATGGAAGTATCCACCTTGGCCATTTGAATGGGATCCTGTACAGGAGTGAATTTTACCGGAGAAGCAGATTCCTCTTTTTGCACAGCTCTCTTTGGAGCACTGTTTCTGTAAGACTTTTTTACAGTTGTTGCATACGTTACATGAGGTACAGCTAAAGTCTCATCTGTTTTATTCTCCTCAGTTATTTCCGGAACAAGAGCTTGTTCTGTTGATGGAGGTTGAACTGCAGAGGTAGTGTCTTTTGTATTTGCCATTAAATCTGTTGAACTACTTTCAGGTTGATTCAATATCCATAAGGCTCCTATTAAAAGTATCCCGATAGCTGCCACAGAGTGGTAAGGATGAAAAAGGTAAATTAATCCGCTTTTTTTACGTTTAAGGCTTTCCTTATTTTCGAACACCACGGTTTCATCCGCCACCAGTACACTCTTACTGTAAGCAGCTAACTCAGTCGCAAGTTCAGGATGTTGAGCAGCAAAAGCCCTCACCATTTGTTCTTCATCTGCTGAAAGGTTGCCTTCCATCAGGTCGAAGAAATACATCTCGTAATTTTCTTTGTTGATGCTCATAATACTTCCTCCCTGCTTCCGATAAATTTTTTAATGTGAGTGCGTGCCCTGAATAAATACACCTTTACCTGAGCCATGTTCAAACCGGTTATCTCGGCAATTTCTTCGTAGGTATATCCTTCAAAATCACGTAGCGTTAAAACGGCCTTCTGCTCAGGAACCAGTGCTTCTGCTGCCCTGTCCACCAAACGTTTCACATCGTTCCTTTCCGCATACACCTCTTCAGCGTAATGGTCAGCAGCGGCATCCAATCCGGAGAACCTTTGCTGGTAGCGCCACTCATCCACCATTAAGCGGTAGCCTGTAGTGAACAGGTAAGAACGGGCTCTTTCTGATTGTACTTCGGTGCGTTTCATCCACATTTTTTCAAAGGCTGACTGAACTATATTTTTCGCTGTGTCCCTATCCTTCAGGTTCTTTACCAGAAAACGGTAAAGGCCATCTGAACAGGAATCCACACAGTTATTAAATTCTTTTTCAGTCATCGTTTGTCGTAGGACGGATTGAGTTACAGCTTTGTTACAACAGGTTGGCAAAAATGCTACAAAGCCTTGAATTTCTGATGATTATTTTTATTCTCTATTGAAAAAAAGCCACATTATATTTGTAAGCAACTAATAATTACGCCTATGAAAAGTACAATGTTCACGCTGTTGATGCTGTTTACGCTTTCAGCGTTAGCTCAATTTGGCTACAAAAGTAAAAAAGAACTGGAAGCTGTAAAAAACACTGAACTGATTGTGGTGCTCACGGATGATACAGCGGACCAATACAATAAAAGTATCCGGAACATGATGAACCAGCACTGGAAACATACGGCAGTTAAATACATGAACACACAACAAGCTGCAGAGTATTCCAAAAAAGGAGATGGTTTTACGTACCTCGTACTGGTTAAATGTGCCGGTGCACGCTTAAAAAGTAAAGCCATGAGTTCTGAGGTGGAAACAACCGGCCTGCTCATGACTTCAAAATTCAAAAAAGGGAAAATTATGTTGCCTGATATTCTCGCATCGGCATTGTTCGACAGTAAATTCGGTCCCACAGCAGCTGATTACGATGCACAATGTTTACGTGCAGTGCAGTTTCTGAATAACTTTTTTGCTATGGTGACTGAGGCAGCAAATGACAAAGAACTGGATTTTGAAAACATGCAAAAAAGATACCCCAGTGATAAATCATTGGCTGACGGGAAAAAACTATTGATTGATAAAAAGCTGGTGCCGGATGAAAAGCAAAAGATGCTGATAGAAAAAAATTATCCCGGTGAAGTAGTATTTACCGATGCGCAGGAGATTACCAAGGCCATCTTAGCTCAGGATAAAGATATCATTTATTTTGCTGCTCCCGCCTTTGAACTGGACACCCACCTCATGTTTGTAACAGCAAACGGAAGTAAAATTTTGTGGTACGAACTTACCCGAGGAGGTACAGGATATATCACGGGAAGAGAAGTTCAGCGTTTAGTAAAAAACTAAAACTTACTTTAACTGCATCAGTTGGATGGCTCCACCTCTGCCACCGGTAAGGAAATAACGACCACCATTCTGGTAAAAGTCAACCACCTTAAATGAAGTAAAGCCGGGAACAGGGAACGTTGCGTATGCTGAACCATTGGCGTGGAACAGGTACACTTTATTACTGCCCGGAGATGGTATTCCTATTTTCACTTTCCCATCGAGTTCAATTAAAAACGGAGCATTAGCCGCAGTATCTCCTGTATTAAAGGTGCTGATAACTTTTCCGTTGAGCGAAAGCAGCTTGTAGGAACCGTTTCCACCGCACAGCAACTCAGGAGAACCATCTTTATCTGCATCCAGTATTTCGAGGTAGTTTCCTTTACCTGCATAAAAAGAAGGTAAAGTATCACCTGATTGTCCGAAGTTGTAGCACACAATGTATCCCGCTGTATCCAGTGCAAATACTCTTGCGCGGGTAGTGTCAACAGGTTGCACGGCATATGGTGAAGTAAACAAAGTATTTTTCTTTTTATTGTAGGGAGCACGCAGTCCTTTTTTCTGCCATATGTATAAAGTTCCGCGTTCAGTTGATGAATACAGGAAGTTACGTGAGCCTAGCTTAAATGTGCGCAGCGCATATTTTACATTGTACTCCAGCGTACGCGGGTTCCATCCCTCCAATAATTTACCGCGAATACTGTAGCCGTATATATTCTGATTCTCGCAGGGTACATAGTATTTGTGCTCGCTGGTATCAAACTTGGTTAAGGTAAGTCCGCCAGATGCTTTTCCTCCCAGTTTTACCGGGTAACTGAACATGTTATTTCCGGCTGCATCAATCAGGTATATTTGGTCTTCTGTATTGAACAGGTATTGGCGCTGCCCGTTATTCATGGCATCCACCTCGTGTATTTCGCCCAGTATTTTACTGCTCAGTTTTTTATCCCACACCATCTTACCGCTATTATCAAGCAAATACAGTGTATTCAAAACATCCTGAACAAGTACCACATACTGCTTCCTTACCGGATCATAAACGGCCGTTGGTGCAACAGATGGAGTAGAGTCAATTGCAGTGGTCCACAAAGCGCGTGTTTCTCCTGCTGATTCAGCTACTTGTTTTTGTTGTGTGGCACTCACGTTGAATTTAAAATTCAAATTAGAGTAAAACATTTTGTTATTAGTGCTGCTGAATTGCAGGGTAAAAAACTCCAGTTTGCGGTAGGTATCCACGTTACGGTTTAAACTACTGATAATACCTTCTGAACCGTATACACCCGGCAGCATAAGTGAACGTGGTACATTGATGTACAACAATACATTGTGTGTGGTAGAAATATTTTCACTGTACTGTTTGTAGCGTATATCTTCACTCAACACGGCTTTTTGCTCGTACTTATCAATTACCTGCTTAAGCGTTGCATAACTGTTGGCAAAAATGAGGTAATCGTTTAATGAGGTAATAAAC
>DATGWX010000510.1:0-7861 GCA_035299275.1 Bacteroidia bacterium | reverse complement strand
TGAAATTGTTTTCTTTCACAAATTCATACAACAACCTGCTCTCTCTGCGCAGGCGCCACTCTTCTTTGGCTCTGTGGATGGTTAGCTCAATAGTGGCCTTGAGTTCTGATTCATTTAAGGGCTTTAGTAAGTACGCAAAAGGACCTACATCTTTGGCCCGGTCAATAGTTTCAGTATCGGAATAAGCGGTTAAAAAAACTACGGGGGTAAAATAGGTGGAGTTAATGATTCTGGCTGTTTCTATTCCGTCAATATCACCATCAATGTATACATCCATTAACACGACATCGGGGCGGAGGGACTTTACCTTTGATATAGCTTCCAGACTATCTTGTGCAACGCCAACCACATCGTATCCAAGACTGATAAGTCCTCTTTCGATGTCTTTGGCTATGATGCGCTCATCTTCTACAACAAGCACCTTTGCTTTGCCCATATTCTATTTTTTGTTGTGGTGAACAGCAGAGCATGGTTATATAGCGTTTAAGGTTTTTAACAGTGTATCTTTATATGAAATACCTATGGGAATAAGTTTTTTCTCTACCACCAGTAGTCCATCATCTAAATCTACTTTTTCAATTTTATTGGTATTCACAATAAAAGAACGGTGAACCCGCAAAAACTTATCTTTGGGTAACTTGCTCTCAATATTTTTCATTGTTGAGTGCACAGTGTATTTGTCTTTATCTGTAAAAATGTTGATGTAATCACCCAATGCTTCTACCCAAAAAATAGAGTCATTGTCAATTTTCAACAGATTATAAGCCTGCTTTATAAAAATATGGTTGTTGTTGTTGGATACAATGCTTTGTTGCAGTATTTCTATTTCTTCTTTGGCCCTGTTAACGGCTTTCAAAAAACGCGGATAGGTAACAGGCTTCAGCAGATAATCAGTTACACCTTGTTCAAATGCCTCAATGGCGTGATTGTCGTGGCCGCTTATTAAAATAATCTGAGGTAAATTCTCAAACGTACGCAACAACTCCATGCCGGTCATGCCGGGCATCTGAATATCCAAAAACATAATGTCTATGTTCTTATTCTTTGAGTTGTTGATATAATTTGCTGCCTCTATACCATCCGTAAACTCACCCAACAGGTTCAGAAACCCTGTTTGTTGAACAAAACTTTTGATGATTTTTATACTCAGGTTATCATCATCAACCAATATACAGTTTAAGGTCATTGTTGTAAGTAGACTTATTTGAAAGTACTGCTAAGGTATTTTAAAATATTTTAAAAATCACATAAATTTATTTCTGTCACCGGTGCCATTCCTTTTTGTAACTCACACTACAGGCTCTTATTCCAATAGCGGGGTGCATTTTTTCTACCTTAACAACCAATCTATCAACCATTTGAAAATTAAACAGAATGCTTTTTGCTACCTGCTCATTAATTTGTTCAAGTAAGGTTACCGGTTGTTGAAAAACTATCTTTATACAATCTGCCACAGCTGCATAATCGACAGTTTGGGTAAGCTCGGTGATATTTCCGCTCACATCCACCCACATTTTTACAGAAACCCGAAACTCATTGGCAATGAGCAATTCCTCTGCATACCATCCTATCCGGGCCCAAATACTGATGTTTTTTATTTCAATAACCCCCATGTTGTTCGTTTACGCGCAAATATTCCACAAAAGAAAACCTTGTGAAAGGTAATTATTACCTTCGCAACCTACAAAAAGAAAATCAATGAGTTTAAATATGTCATCAGAACATTCGTTTCACTCTGCCAGTAAAGCAGATTTATACGTTCAACCCGACTTTTATATGGTTGACGATTTACTGACTGAAGAACACAAACTAATTCGCAATACTGTGCGTGATTGGGTGAAAAAGCACATCTCCCCCATTATTGAAGATGCAGCTCAAAAGGCTCAGTTTCCACACCACCTTTTAAAAGGATTAGGGGAAATAGGCGCTTTCGGAGCTCAATTGCCTGTGGAATATGGATGCGGAGGACTTGACTACATCTCCTACGGACTCATTATGCAGGAACTGGAAAGATGTGACTCAGGCATTCGCTCAACTGCTTCCGTACAAGGTTCTTTGGTGATGTACCCCATTTTCAAATTCGGTTCTGAAGAACAAAAAAGAAAATACCTTCCCAAACTGGCTAAAGGTGAATTAATGGGTTGTTTCGGATTAACCGAACCTGACCATGGGTCTAACCCGGGTGGTATGACCACCAACATTAAAGACATGGGCGACCATTATTTGCTCAACGGAGCCAAAATGTGGATCTCCAATGCACCTTTTGCTGATATTGCTGTGGTGTGGGCAAAAAATGAACAGGGTAAAATCAGAGGTATAATCGTAGAGCGTGGAATGGCCGGCTTTACCACACCTGAAACTCACAACAAATGGTCATTACGCGCCTCTGCCACCGGAGAGTTGGTTTTTGACAACGTAAAAGTCCCGAAAGAAAATTTGTTGCCCGGTGTGGAAGGTTTAAAAGGCCCGTTAACCTGTCTCAACTCAGCCCGCTATGGTATCAGTTGGGGAGCCCTGGGTGCTGCAATGGATTGTTACGACTCAGCTCTTCGTTATTCTAAAGAACGCATTCAGTTTGGCCGCCCAATTGCCGGGTTTCAGTTACAACAAAAGAAACTGGCCGAAATGATTACTGAAATTACTAAAGCTCAGCTATTGGCCTGGAGAGTGGGCACACTGATGAATGACGGTAAAGCCACTCCGGCACAGATATCCATGTGCAAAAGAAACAATGTGGAAATAGCCCTGAATATAGCACGCGAAGCACGTCAGATACATGGCGGAATGGGCATAACAGGTGAGTATCCTATCATGCGCCACATGATGAATCTGGAATCAGTAGTTACCTATGAGGGCACCCATGATGTGCACCTGCTAATTCTGGGAATGGAAATAACGGGAGAAAATGCATTTGCGTAAAACTCATTTTTTTACACTGCTCTCTTTTTTCTGCCTGCTTTCGTATTCTGATAAGGTTGCCGCATACGAACAAAAGCCGGTCATTATTCAGTTATTTGCTGCTGAACAACCCGACACTATGGGCTTTAATTTAGCCACTGCATTGCCTGCTTTTTTGTACGATAAAATACTTTCAGGAGAAGTAAAGCTGTATGACTCCCCGAAGAAAGATGTGGAAATATCTCCTTCTACCCTACAGCAGATTGAACAAAACAACAACAGCCGGATGTCTTATTCCAAATCAATCTTTATACATGAATTGTGGACCCTCAAAAAAGGCAGGTTCACTTCTTATCCGATGGGTGTTACCTTATCCGACTTTGATTTAAGCGGTAAAGTGGTATCCTACGGCTACGTTGACTTTCAGGAAATTTTCGAAACCTTAACTCAAAATCCTATCAGTTGTAATGCCAACGGCTCTGCTAATTTCAGCCATTGGGAAGCCATAAAAAGCAGACGATATGTTTACAGATTAATTCAATTTGGTAAAAAGGTACTGCACGACAAACAAGAGGCCATTTACATTCTGCAAAATACCGATTACAAAACAAAAAAAACGGAAGAGTTGCCTTGTCTTAAAACAGAAAAACTGGTGCGTTACAACATTGACCGCGATGTACAGCACAACGGCAACACTGAAATAATTAACCGCATAGAGAAAGCATTGCGTAACGACAAAGAACTTTATGACTCTGTTATGCACAAATCGCCTGTTGATGCCTACTCACAGTTACGTATCACCGGGATTGAAATAGTGGAACTGTGGCGAAAAAACGAAGAGTTTTTTGAGTACACCCCTGTTTCAGTAAAACTTTTCAATCATGGAAAACCACTTAAAGAAATTCAGTTTGCAGACTTTCAGGGGGAAGATTTCAAGTTGTTTGAAAATGACATTACCTCTAAGCGGTTTGAGCTCACTATTATTGAAATCAATAAACAAAAAATCCAGTACGGAGAATCACTTAAATACCTCAATGCATTGCGGGGAGCCGATTCCTGGACACAGATAACCACTTTTGTAAAAAATAATTAAACGTTACTGATATGAAAATTAAATTCGGAACTGACGGATGGAGAGGAATTATTGCGCAGGATTTTACCGTAGAAAATGTAAGCAGGGTTGCTCAGGCAACTGCAGCTTGGCTTAAGAAAAATAACGCTAATCCTGTTGCTGTGGTAGGACACGACTGCCGTTTTGCCGGAGAAATGTTTGCCGAAACCACTGCAGCAATTTTAGTTGCCAATGGTATTAAGGTATTTCTGGCCAAAGATTTTGTATCAACCCCTATGATTTCATTAGGAACGGTTCATTACAAAGCCGATGCGGGTATCATTATTACAGCCAGCCATAACCCACCCTCTTATAACGGTTTTAAAATCAAAGCTTCCTACGGAGGACCTGCCACACCTGCCATGATTGATGAGGTAGAAACGCTTATTCCTGATAGCTTTGACGGGAATATTGCTGATTTCAGTAAAGCTGTTGCTGATAAAAAAATTGAATACGTTAATCTGGAAGACCTGTACTGTGAACACATCGAAAAGAATTTCGACATTCAATTAATAAAAGACAAAAAACTGGAGCTGGCTTACGATGCCATGTATGGAGCAGGACAGAATGTAATCAGACGACTTTTCCCCGAGGCTACATTCTTACATTGCGATTATAACCCCGGGTTTATGGGACAGGCACCTGAGCCTATTCACAAAAATCTGCAGGAGTTTTCTGACATGATTCGCTTGTCTGAAGAAATTGACTGTGGCCTTGTGACAGACGGAGATGCTGACCGTATAGGACTTTACAACAAAAAAGGAGAGTTTGTTGACTCCCACCACATTATCCTTTTGCTGGTGCATTACCTGCACAAGTACAAAGGACTTTCGGGCAAAGTAATCACCACCTTTAGTGCCACCAGCAAGGTGGCTAAACTATGTGAGGCTTATAACCTGCCCGTGCAAATTACTAAAATCGGGTTCAAGTACATTTGTGAGTACATGATTGCTGAGAATGTTTTGGTGGGCGGAGAAGAATCAGGCGGGATTGCCATCACCGGCCATATTCCTGAGCGTGACGGCATATGGATTGGTATTACCCTGTGGGAGTTTATGGCCAAAACCGGAAAATCACTTGATGAACTCATACAGGAGGTTTATGAAATAACCGGCACTTTCTCCATGGAACGTAACGACCTTCATCTTAAAGAAGAGAAAAAGCAGGAAATTATAAATAATTGTAACAAGGGAATGTACAAAGCATTTGACGACCTTATTGTAGAGCGCACAGAAGATTTAGATGGGTATAAGTTCCATCTGGGTAACGGAGAATGGGTAATGATTCGCCCGAGCGGAACTGAGCCTGTATTAAGAACTTATGCTGAAGCTTCTAGCAAAAAAAGAGCGGAGGAAATTTTACAAAAAACGGCCAACACCATTTTACATTAAATTAGACGAACACAGCATAAGCGAGGATAAATATTTTTGATGTCAGGGTTCAAACAACGGATATTTGTCACAACAAAGAAAAACACCGCATGATAAATTTAATACTATCCTTTTTCACTGCTCTTGCGGTTGTTATCTTCGCCATCCCAACTATACGCATGGTCTCCACCATGAAGGGATTGTACGATGTGCCTGATGAACGCAAAATTCACAGCGAAGACATCCCCCGCCTGGGTGGATTAGCCATTTTTGCCGGATTCTTTTTCTCCACCACACTTTGGGGCATATGGACTGACCTGCCACGTTTACAGTACTTTGAAGCTGCCTTATTCGTACTTTTCTTCTCAGGCCTCAAAGACGATTTGGTTAAGCTTACACCCTACAAAAAATTAATCTCTCAGATTCTCGCTGCCATCATCATCATTTTAGGGTCAGACATTCGCATATCTTCCTTCTACGGCATTTTTGGAATACACGAAATTCCCTATGTAGCCAGCTTTCTGATAACAACCTTCACCATCATTGTAATTACCAACTCGTTCAACCTCATTGATGGTATTGACGGATTGGCCGGAGGCATAGGAATGATTACCGCCCTTACTTTTGGTATATGGTTCAACTTTATCGGCTACATAGGTTGGTCGGTTATCGCATTCGGATTGGCCGGTGCTTTGTTGGGTTTCTTATTTTATAACTTTAACCCTGCACGTATTTTTATGGGGGATTCCGGGGCACTCACCATTGGATTCATTATTTCTATTTTCACACTCGTATTTATTAACTCAGCATCTGTAAAACCGGTTAACTTCAGCTTTAATTCAGGCACTTTACCCTCCATAGCTATTTCTATCCTCATTTTACCTTTGGCTGATACATTGCGGGTGTTTATTCTGCGTGTGGTGAAACGTCAATCTCCTCTGAAAGCTGACCAAAACCACTTACACCACTCTATTCTTCAACTGGGTTTAAACCATGCAGAAGCCTCTTTGCTCCTTTACCTCATCAATATCATTTTTGTAATTATGGGTTTCATTATGAAAGATGCACCTGTAATGAATCACCTGCTTACCGTTTCGGGTATTGCTTTAATCTTGTGTTTTATACCTGAATTCCTCATTCAGCAAAATAAGAATGAGAGCAACTTTATGCGTGAAAAGAATCTGAAAGCTAAAAAAGCGGAAAGAGGACAGGCATAAATTCTATACTGAACACAAAAAATCAGCTAACTTCCTTACTGCAATTGCCCGGTGACTGATGTCATTCTTTTGCGCGGCTGTCATTTCAGCAAAGGTTGTGTCGTAACCTGCCGGAATAAAAACCGGGTCATAACCAAACCCGTTATCTCCGCTCATCTCTTCAGAAATACTTCCTTCCACTACTCCTTCAAACAAGTATTCCTTTCCTTCTATAATCAGGGCTATAACCGTCTTAAATCTGGCTGTTCTTTTCTTTATTCCCTGCAATTCCTGCAACAGTAAAAGAATATTGTTCCTGTCGTTTTTAGGCTCACCGGCATACCTTGCAGAATAAACACCCGGCCTGCCCTCCAAGGCATCTACTTCCAAACCAGTGTCATCGGCAAAACAATCGCAATGCAACTTGCTGTAAATACATCTGGCTTTTAGTAGCGCGTTCTCTATTAAAGTACTACCCGTCTCTTCAATTTCCTCAGTAAAACCGCTTTCAACCAATGACTGTACGTTGTATTTGCCCTCCAGTAATTGATTTATCTCTTTTACTTTGTGTGCATTGTGTGAGGCGAAAACAAGGTTTTTCATCTTACTTTTTTAAAATGGTTTGTAACGCCTGCCAGAACTTCTTCTTCACATTCACATCATCACTTATCTTTTGCAATGAATCGGCTGTTATCACCTGAGTATCTTCAGTAAAAAAGGGAACATATTTCTCTGTTGCATTCCTTCTGATGCCTAATTGCTGGGGTTCCACACCAAACAGCACCAAGTGTTTAACGGATGTTAGCGACTTCAGTTCATTCCATCCAAAATCGTTGTCCCAAGTAATCAGGGCACAATCATCTTCGGTATATTTTAACCCCTTAACAATAATGTCATTGAGCAGCTGATCAAGAATTTCATTTCGGGTATCCGCTACCGCCCTGAGAAACACCAGCCCTTTTTGATTGGCTCCGGTATACTGTGGCAGACTTGCTTTTTCGGGCGTAACTGCAGTTCTGTGAACGATTAACGGCTCATCAAAAAGCATAGCAATAGCATGCAAATCAGGCCTTGTGGAATTATCTGTACTCATAATTTGTTTTCGAGGCAAATTACACGAAATTTGGCCACCCCAACAAAGGGTTTTTACATGGAAATAAAAGTAACAACCTCCACCGCCTCCCGAATAGATCAATGTGACTTTGATAACGTGCAGTTCGGAAAAATATTTACCGACCACATGTTTTGCGTTGATTACAGTGAGGGAACTTGGCAAAATGCGCGCA
>DATGWX010000509.1:0-8550 GCA_035299275.1 Bacteroidia bacterium | reverse complement strand
TAATCTCTGCGTCCTCCTCCGTCTCTTCCGCCATCACGTCCGCCTTCGCGACTACCGCCACGTCTTTCTTTGCGGTCATTTCCCGGTTCTTCACCTGAAACCTCTACGCGAATAGGGCGACCGCGGTGTGATTCCGACATCATAATTTTCATGAACTCTTCCACTTTCGGAGTATTCACTTCCACAAATGAGTAGGAGTTTTTCAAGCTGATACGTCCGATATCATCACGGGTAAATTTGGTACAATCTAGTAGAAACTTAAACAGGTTACCACGTTCAAATCCATCCATGGTTCCCACACTTACGAATAAGCGGGTAAAATCTCCTGTTTCACGTGCATTAGCAGGCTGGCTGCTGTCGTAATTTAAATCAGGTGCATTCTTATAATAGTTGAGAAAACGGTTGAACTCCATAGAAGCAAATCGTTTGATAACTTCCTCTTTGCTCAAGTCCTTCAATTCTTCCATAATTTGTGGCAAGAAAGGATCTATGGCATGGTCCTGCACTTCTACCGTATGTACGTTGCTTACTATGTGCAACAGTTGTTTCTCACAAACCTCTACCCCACTTGGAATTTTAGCCAGTTCGAATTTGCTTTTGGTCATGCGTTCAATCTGTCTGATTTTTCCAATCTCTCTGGAGTGAATGATGGAGATGGAAACACCTGTTTTACCGGCACGGGCTGTACGTCCACTACGGTGCGTGTAACTTTCCAGATCATCAGGAACAGAGTAGTTGATTACGTGACTGATGTCGCTTACGTCAATGCCGCGGGCCGCAACATCTGTGGCAACCAAAAGCTGCAAAGAACGCTGACGAAAACGCAGCATTACTTTGTCACGTTGTTGCTGGCTCAAATCACCGTGCAGTGCATCGGCATTATAGCCTTCTTTAATCAGCTTTTCAGCTATATCCTGCGCATCCATTTTGGTTTGTGTAAATACCAAACCAAAAATCTCCGGCTGAAAATCGATGATACGTTTTAAAGCAGAGTATTTATTGTTAGCGCGGGTAATGTAATAAACGTGTTTAATATTGGCAGCCGTGGTGTTTTTATTGCCCATAGTAAGCTCATACGGGTTTTTCATAAAACGGCTGGCAATGTGCCTAACATCAGCAGGCATAGTAGCTGAAAACAACCACACGTTCTTTTGGTCTCCGGTATGTGACAGAATAAACTCAATGTCTTCTCTGAAACCCATGTTAAGCATTTCATCAGCTTCATCAAGAATCACATTGGAGATGTTTTGTAAGTTGAGGGCTTTACGCTCCATCATATCCATCAAACGGCCGGGTGTGGCCACTACAATGTGAACACCGCGCTTAATATCTGAAATCTGGCCGCTAATGCTGGCTCCACCGTAAACCGCTACTACGCGGGCTCCGGGAATGCGTGATGAAAAATTATCCAGGTCACTTTTTACCTGCATACATAACTCACGGGTTGGACATAAAATTAACCCCTGCAACTGTTTGCTGCTGAAGTCAATATGCTGAAGCAAAGGCAAACCAAAGGCAGCAGTTTTTCCGGTTCCGGTTTGTGCTAATCCAATAAAATCAACTTTGTCGGCAATCAGTACAGGAATAGCCTCCTGCTGAATGGGAGTGGGTTCGGTAAACCCTAATTGGGTTACGGCCTCAATAATTTCGGGCCTTAATCCCAATGAAGAAAATAAACTCATAAATAAATTGTTACATCGCTTTTCAATAGTGAAAAGGCGGGCGCAAAGGTAACATAAAAAAGTTGGTAAACAAATGTTTAGCCCCGAATACTACTCAAACAGGATGTCGGCATATTCACCATAAACATCCTTAACATGGCTATGCTTTCGTTTCATTTGCCTGCGAAAAAATCTCACTTTTTTCTTTACCCAACCTAACAGCAGTGCAACGAGCCAAATAACTGAGAACAACAGTATCTGCGCCAAAAATGCGGTATAAAACCAGGACGGAAGCAATTGAAAAAGCAGTTCCATAAACTAAAATATTAACTGCTTCAAAGGTGATTCACCTGTTTAAACTTATAGGGAACAAAGGGTTATCTTTATATTACTCTTCTTAAACGATAGCCTGAGCAGATGATAAAAATCATGCTATTTTATTGACAGAGAACTATCTTTGCGGGCTGTTATGAGTACAGAACGCACACACCACATCTTACTTTACTACTGCTACTCTCCCATTGAAAACGGGGAAGAGTTTGCTCAGGCACACTACGATTTTTGCAAAAGGCTCAAAATACGAGGTAGAATCATTGTTGCTGATGAGGGGCTTAACGGCACTCTCAGCGGTACTGTTGCCTCCTGCAAAGAATATATGGACACCCTGAAAGCTGACCCGCGATTTGCAGCCATTGACTTTAAAGTGGATGAAAGTGACGGACATGCTTTTCAAAAACTACATGTACGATATAAACCTGAAATTGTGCACTCAGGCCTGCGTGACCCCAAAGTAATTGACCCGAATAAAGAAACCGGCAAACACATTAACGGAGCAGATTTTCTTAAACTGAAAGAAGAAGAAGATGTGGTGATACTGGACGTACGCTCCAACTATGAGCACAACGTGGGCCGTTTTAAAAATGCCATCACTTTGGATATTGACAACTTCAGAGATTTTCCGGAAAAGATAAAAGAACTGGAACACCTCAAAGACAAAAAGGTGATTACCTATTGCACCGGTGGCATTAAGTGTGAAAAAGCCTCGGCACTGTTGTTGAAAGAAGGATTTAAAGATGTTTTTCAGTTACATGGCGGTATTGTAAAGTATGCCAAAGAAACCGGTGGTAAAGACTTTGACGGAGTATGTTATGTATTTGACAATCGGGTAACTGTTCCGGTAAACCAGGTTAATCCGGAAATTATATCGAAATGCCACGTGTGCAACAAACCTACTCCACGTATGGTTAACTGCGCTAACCCGGAGTGCAATGAGCATTTACCGATATGTGAAGAATGCGGTTGGGAACTGGAAGGTGCCTGTTCTCCTCAATGTAAAGAACACCCCAGAAAACGGGTGTACGATGGAACCGGTTACTACATCAAAAACACCGACCCCGGACATCTTATTGTTTGATTGCAGAATCAATCAGGACACTCTGCAGATACAATCAGTGTAATCTGTGGCATCATCCTTTTATTAATTGTGAGTTAGCCAGTTCACTACTACTCAAATCTCAAATGCTTTACAGATTCTCCTGAGTCGCGTAATTCTATCAAGGAATCAATACCTATTTCTAGGTGTTTTATCACAAATTTTTCCGTTACTGCTTTATCGCTTTTAGATGTTTTTACGCCTTCGGGTATCATGGGATTATCACTTACCAACAACAAAGCTCCTTTGGGAATTTTATTCACGAAGCCCACAATAAAAATAGTAGCGGTCTCCATATCAATGCCCATCGCTTTGGTTTTTTGCAGGTACTTCTTAAACTCTTCATCGTGTTCCCACACCCTGCGGTTAGTGGTGTACACCGTGCCGGTCCAGTAATCAAGCTTGTGTTTCACAATCATAGCTGATACGGCTTTTTGCAAACGAAAAGAAGGTAATGCCGGAATCTCCGGCATAATGTAATCATTGCTGGTACCGTCTCCCCGTATGGCAGCTATGGGTAATATTAAATCACCCAGTTTGGTTTTCTTTTTTAATCCACCGCACTTACCCAAAAACAAAACTGCTTTAGGTGCAACAGCTGAAAGTAAATCCATACACGTGGCAGCATTAGCACTTCCCATTCCGAAGTTCATAATGGTAATGCCATTGGCCGTAGCTGTTTGCATGGGTTTATCCAACCCTTCAACAGGTACCTTAAACTTGGCTGCAAACAGTTCAACGTAATGTATAAAGTTAGTGAGCAGAATATATTTGCCGAATCCGTTCAGCGGGCGTCCGGTGTAACGGGGCAGCCAGTCTTTTACAATTTCTTCTTTTGTCTTCATGAGTTAAATATACAATTTACTTTACAAATCACCGCTATATTTGTGCTATGGCAACAACAAAAATAGGCAACAGCGAACTCATTCTGAATCCTGACGGTTCTGTTTATCACTTGCATTTACTTCCCGAAGACATAGCTGAAACCATATTGCTGGTGGGTGACCCCGACCGCGTAAAAAAAGTTTCCAAACATTTTGACCGCATCGAAATCAAAAAACAAAAACGGGAATTTATTACCCATACGGGTTACATAGGCAAAAAAAGACTAAGCGTTTTATCTACCGGTATTGGTACCGATAATATTGATATTGTGCTCAACGAATTGGATGCTTTGGTTAACGTGAACCTGAAGAGCAGAACAATCAATGCGAAAAAAAAATCACTGCGACTGGTGCGTTTGGGTACTTCTGGGGCTTTACAAAAAGACATAGCGGTAGATAGTTATGTAGTCTCCTCACACGGATTGGGCTTAGATGGTTTACTCAACTACTACCAACTTAAATACTCTAAAAGCGAGCAGGACTTACTTGATGCCTTTAATGCCTATTTTCATGATGCCCATTTGTTCCCGAAAACCTACATGGCCAAAGGAAATGCAGCACTGATAAAACTATTGGGGGCACAACACACCACCGGCATCACAGCAACCTGCTCCGGCTTTTACGGACCACAGGGCCGCACCGTGAGAGCTAAATTACATTTACCCGATTTAATTGAAACACTTGCTGCATTTACACATAAAAAAGAACGCATCACCAACTTTGAAATGGAAACCTCGGCCATTTACGGATTAGCTGCAGTACTGGGGCATGAAGCCTGCTCAGTAAATGCCATTATTGCCAACCGCCCCAATAAACAATTCAGTACACAACCCGATAAAGCGGTGGAACGGATGATAAAAGAAGTGCTGGAGAAGTTGAGTAAATAGTACTCCGTCTACAATGACCATGTGAGTGACATTAACATTTACTATCAAAAGAGGCTATTCCGCCTCCTTTGATAGTATCAAACAGTCTACTAATCCAATATTAGTTTTTGTAATTCAATTGTACCGTTAGAAGAAATTATTTTCAAAAGATAAAGACCTCGAGGTTGCGCTGACAAATCCATCGTGTGGGATTGTGCTATAGTACCGAAATCTATCACGCCACCTTTCATATCAACAACCTCATATTGACAGGGTCCTATATTAGAGTTTAATTTAATGGTCACAATGCCATTAGTAGGGTTAGGATAAACACTAAAAGAAGATTTCTCTGTAGGGTGCTCCAATCTTCCTGTATTGATTTCAGCCGCATTTCCCTCCAATGGGAGCCTTTTCCCGTCTTTACAAATAATTCCATAACTAAGATCTTCTCCTTCTGCATAAATGTTATACGCTGTGAAAGGCGTTGATAAATGATCCGATAAGGAAGATGATATTACCCCAAAAAACTGTGAAACTGAGTTTTCAAAAGCATTATTACACACCCCACCTCCATTCATATCGGGCTTAATTAAATAAAAATCACTAAAACCAAAACCTGCATAACTTTCACTTGTGCCATAAATACCAACAGTAAGCTTAGGGTAGTCGGAATCAACAGATATGGAGACAGAATTATCAGGGTTACTTCCACCATAAGTTACTTCACCATTTAATAGGCCATTGCCATTATTATCTGTTATAATAACCATGATATCTTGTCCACCTCTAGCCCCATTTTCTTTAACAACACCAGTAGCATAATATCGATAAACATTCGTAGCTAGGTCAAGATGTTCTTTTACATCCATGCATTCATTGTTCGAGCCGGGGAAAAAGCTATAGTCATAATGATTTACCCAATTGATTGTTGCTCCTAAAAGATCATAATTTATCAGTAGAAAATCTTCATCAGTGAGAGCACAAGTGCCACCAAGGATAAACCCATTCCCTGGGTTGTATGCCTCATTAATAGATCGAAGAATAATTTGGGAGCTATTATTGCTAAACCAGATTACATTATTTGTTGTGCCATTTATACTATTCAGATTAATCAAAAAAGAGCTTATAGGAGTAGCCCCAGCTATTTCTTGAGTGCTGCCTACCAGACATACTTCTGTTGTGTTATGAGGGTTCTCTATAATATCATAGGCAATGTCGTCTCTGCTATTAGAAACACCAAGATCAATCACTCGTTGCCAAATGATTGTACCATTTTTATCCACTTTTATCACGAAGACGTCTGAAGTAGTATTGAGTATACTTCCGGTAATGTAATAATCATGGTCTCCGCTAGCATTTGGGATAGTTGATTCTGCAATACTAAATACCTGCGTACCCTTATTAGCTGTATATGCCATTTGTGTTACTGGCATACCTGTGTTATCAACTGTCATAAAAAAAACATCACCCTGAACCATCCCTGCTAAGGCATGACCTGAAGTGTTTTTCATCTCCACTATGGATTTACCAACTGCTGACAATTTATCAAATGTTGGAGCAAGGAAAATAGTAATTGCCCTATTGAAGAAGGGAGAAGTTGAAGCAGGAACGAACCCTCTGTCATTTGTTCGAACCACATAAACCTGACTATACAAGCCCGCATTATGGTGACCCGTCATTGCATGACCTTTTAAAATATTAACTGCTTTAATTCCGCAATAAAGCTTTTGATTATTTTCATTCCCGTAAAGTGCTTCCCAATATTGGGCCTGTGTAGTTCCCCACCAAGAAGAGAACAAAAAGATAATAAGTAAATTTTTCATATTTCTAATTTTATAAAGTGTTATGCAAAATACTGTCACTAACATCTATCCTCAATTACCATTTAGTGTAATTGATTTTTGATTGAGGCAGTCGTATCTGTCATTTATTAGAATAAATTGCTCATTGCATACTCAAGTCTCAAATACTAAACTATCAAATACTAATCCTAAAAAAGTCTCAGCATAATTAAATTACAATTTCAAAAATTAGCTACTTTGTATAGATAATCACCAAAGTAAGATGGCAAGAACATTATAAACTGCAAATACTATTGTTCGAAGTGGAAATGGATGAATTATATTATCGAAATTATTTAATAATGCATTAATAGCGCATCAATTTCAGCAGTATAAAAAATTCAGCACACAACCCGATAAATAGGTATAGCGGATTATTAAAGAAGTGCTGGAGAAGTTGAGTAAATAAAAAAGGCGGATACAACTACCCGACCTTTCTGCTATATCTGTTCCTTCTTTTACTTATTTGCTATCCAATAGCTGCAGTAACTCGTCTAATTTGGGTGTGAGAATAATCTCTGTTCTTCTGTTTTTTCTGCGGGCATCAGCATTCTTAGCGGCATCAATCGGGTAAAACTCTCCGCGCCCTGCGGCTACAAAACGTTTGGCGTCTACTTTACCATCAACAGTGAGCAATTTTACAATGCTGGTAGCGCGCAATACGCTCAAATCCCAGTTATCTTTAATCGTTGAACCGGTCATAGGTACATCATCGGTGTGGCCCTCTACCAGTACGTTTACGTCTTTCTCTTTGTTCAGTGCCTCAGCCAGTTTTAACAAGGCTTCTTTTCCGCGAGCATCCACATCCGTTTTGCCTGATTTAAATAGCAACTGTTCTTCCAGCGACACATATACTTTCCCGTTTTTGATTTCTACGGTAAGTCCCTTGTCTCTGAATCCCAAAAGCGCATTGCTTATATTTGCTTTTAATGCCCGTACGGCTGAGTCTTTGGAGTTAAGTACTTGCTGCAACTCGGTAATTTTAGCCTGAGACATTTTGAGCTTGTCTTCCTGCGCATCAATGTCACGCTGTTTTTGCGACAAGCGTGCATCCAGTTCTTTTAAACTGGTGAGCATTTTTTTCTGCTCAGCCTCGCTCATTTTACTGTAGTCTTTAAACTTGCTGTCTAACTCTTTCAACGATTGGTTGGTGTTGTTGAGTTGTGTAGCCAACTCCGTTGAATCAACCGTTAACGACTGTACCCTGCCGTTAAGCTGCGTGTTGCTGTTTTTCAACTGTTCATTGTCAGCAGTTGTTTTATCCAGCTTCTCGCGGCAATCGGCATTACTTTTTTCGAGCTCTTTTTTAGTAAAGTCGAGAGCATCGTATTTTTTCTGTGATACGCATCCGGTAATGAACATACCGGCTACTAACCAATATTGAATTTTCATAATTGAAATCAAAAAATTAGTGATGTGCAAAATTACCCCACAGCGTAAGGCTGCGCGGGAGGTGTGGATAAAAACCTACAGTTTTATCTCGTCTCCGCTGGCATCGAAGAAGTGGTACTCCGATAAATAGTAGGAGTTAACGGGTTTTATTTTTATCCACTTCTTAAACTTCAAAAACCAGTTAAAACGCTTAGATTTCATACCCTTGGTAAGGAAAGACTCAATGTAGGGGTGCACTTGCAGCGTTATGGAACGAGTGTTCAGTTCTTCATACAGGTACTGCAGGTTCTTCTCAATTTCATCAATTAAAAGTATGCTTACGGTACTTTGTCCGGTGCCGTTGCACATGGGGCAAAGTTCTGTAGTAACCACATTGGTTTCAGGGCGCACACGCTGGCGGGTAATTTGTACCACACCAAACTGGCTCATGGGTAAAATCTTGTGACGCGCCTTATCGTCCTTCATGCAATCTTT
>DATGWX010000508.1:0-11469 GCA_035299275.1 Bacteroidia bacterium | reverse complement strand
TGTAATACGTAGTATTTGCTCCCCTGTCGTTTTCGTTCAGGTTGAGGTAAATGTTCTCCGCGTAATTGATAACTGCTTTGGAGAGTGTTTCAAACTCATCTATATAAAAAATATTTTGTATGCCTGAAACACTTTGTGCTTCAGTAACGGTAAGTTTATGTCCGTACCATTTTTCAATATGCTCGTTACTCCGTTTTACAAACAATGCTTCCTTGTAAGCCTCCACCGGACAATCAGGGAACAGCACCAAAATGGTATCTTCCTGATCTACCCCGGTGAGGTAAAACAAATCTGAATTTTGTTTGAAATCAAAATTGGCGTCACCATTTTTCAGTTGTTCATCATTGGAATTGAAAATAGCAATAGAGCCGGCTTTCATCTGTTTGCAGAAATTGGCCCTGTTGTTCTTAAACAGCTCATTGTTTAGCTGATGATATTTCATTGTATCTGAATTTAGGTTACAAATGTAAGGAAAAGCTATATTTGAGGCGTATAATCAATAAAATTGAGCACAGCCAACGAACAAAAGGTGTTTTTTCCGAACCTGGACGGTCTGCGTTATGTAGCCTTTTTTGCCGTTTTTGTGCAACATGCACTTGGCTTGGGTTTGGAACCCCACTTCCCAAAAAGTTATGTCATGAACAAACTGACCAACTTTTTAATCTGGTCGGGAGGCTCCGGTGTTTCATTGTTTTTTGTATTAAGCGGTTTTCTGATAACCTATTTACTGCTCAAAGAATACGAGAAAAACGGACGCATAGATGTAGGTGCTTTTTATGTGAGGCGTACTCTGCGCATCTGGCCCTTATACTTTGCACTGGTGCTTTTCGGATTGTTTGTTTATGCCCCCCTCGAAGGTTTTTACCAGCAGTTGAATAGTGAAAAATGGAAGTACCTTTTTTTTGCCGGCAACTTTGCCTGCCTTCAACCCGGTGGTAATATCCACCCCATCAGCATCACCTGGAGTGTGGCCGTTGAAGAACAGTTTTATCTGGTGTGGCCCCTGTTGTTTGCATTTACTCCGCGCAAATGGTGGCTCTTTATTTGTCCGCTTGTTATGTTGCTCTCCCTCGGTTTCCGCATTATGCATTATGATGAGGCCATCACGGTTTTGTACTTTAATTCATTTGCCCTGATTTACGACATGGCCTTAGGCGGATTGTGCGCCTACCTTTCACTCAACAATAAAGGCTTTAAATCTTTCTTTGAGCAACTCAAGAATCACTTCCGTCTGCTTATATACATCAGTGGTTTCCTCATTCTGATTTTCGGTACACGCATTTTGCCCGAAACCGGATATTACGTTTACCTGCGCTTGTGCAGCACTGCACTATTTGCCTTCATTATATGCGACCAATGCTTCAACTTAAGTACGGTAGCTAAGTTTGGCAACGTAGCCTTTTTAACCCGCTGGGGGAAATACACCTACGGCATGTACCTGTTGCATCCGGTGGTACAGGAATATACTGCACGAGCCGCTAAACCCCTGTTGTACCAGGTAAGTGAAGTACCTTTGTTATTTGTAAATGCCTTGTTGGCACTGGTTGCAACCCATGCTGTGTGTTACCTGTCGTACAAGTATTTTGAATCCCCCTTTTTAAAACTCAAAAAGAAATTCAGTTACATCAGTCGTGATTAGGGTGATGATTCCACTCCCCTTCCCATTTGGCAATAACTGCTGAGGCCAGACAGTTGCCAATAACATTCACAGAAGTACGGCCCATATCCATCAATGCATCTATGCCCATAATAATCAGGATGGGCTCTGCCGGTAAACCAAAAGAAGCAACAGTACCTGAGAGTATTACTAAAGAAGCGCGCGGCACACCTGCCACACCTTTGCTGGTGAGCATAAGCGTAAACACCATAAACAATTGTGTGCTGAACGACATTTCTACTCCGGCAGCCTGCGCTACAAATACAGAGGCCAGAGATAAGTATAAAGTAGTTCCGTCCAAATTAAAACTATAACCTGTAGGAATTACAAACGCCACAATCTTGCGCGGCACGCCCAACTTCTCCATTTGCTCCATGGCTTTAGGCAACGCTGATTCCGAACTGGCTGTAGCAAAAGCCAATGATACCGGTTCAGCAATCGCTTGGGCAAAAGCTTTCACAGGCACTTTGGCCAGCCAGGCTATCGGAAGTAACACCAGCAGAATAAATGCAACCAGCGCTCCGTACAACGTGGCGAGTAAACTGATGAGGTTAACAAAAACTCCTGTACCATTTTTAGCCAGTGTATAAGCAATAGCTCCACCCACCGCCAAAGGTGCCATGTACATAATGATGTGTGTAAACTTAAACATCACTTCCGATAAACTTTCACAAAAAACGAGCATTGATTTGCGTTTTTCTTCAGCCACCATAGCAGCGCCCATCGCAAACAACAAAGAAAACACCACCACCTGCAACACCTCACCATTGGCAATGGATTTGGCAATGTTCTCCGGAAAGGTATGTAGAATTATATCGTGAACTGATTGTGATGCAGCCGGAATAGATGAAGCATCTCCCGAAGCCTGCAGTTGAATTCCTTCACCGGCTTTAGTGAGGTTAATGGCTGCTAAGCCAATAAACAAAGCTAACGTGGTAACCACCTCAAAGTAAAGAAGTGACTTAATACCCATGCGGCCCACTTGCTTTAAATTGGAGTGGCCTGCAATACCAACCACCAACGTACCGAATAACAAAGGCGCCACAATTGTCTTAATCAACCGTAGAAAAATGTCGCTCAGAATTTTGAGCTCCAAACCCAATGCAGGAAAGTCAATACCAATGCAAACACCGGCAACCAGGCTCACCATAATCCATGTGGTGAGGTTCTTTTTGCGAATAGCCCAAGCTATACCTGCCACTACAGCAATCCATTTTATCCAGATCATATCGGATACGAAAATAACTATTGTTGGGAATAACGCTCTATTATCCAATCAGGAATAACTTCCGCACGGCCGGTTTGAAGATTAATCATGGTGTAATAAAAATATCCTTCAGCACACACCTTCTTATTTTCTTTACGCAAAATGCGGAACACCACCTTTACCGTGTCTTTGGCCATTTCTTCAAAACGGGTTTCCACCAACATGTATTCAGCCAATCGAAGCGGGCGTTTGTAGTCAATACTCGCATTTCTAATTACCCAACCCAAGCCATGCTTTAGAAACTCCTGCATGGGCATCTTATAACAACGCTCCATTTGTTCATATCGTGCGGCAAGCACATAATCTATGTAACGGCTGCTGTGTACATGCTGAAACATGTCAATATCATCAGGACGCACCTGAAGTTCGGTTTGATACGTTTGCGTATTAATGGGCATACGGACAAAGATACACCCTGCCGGATTCTATGCCAGCACAAAATCAACAGAGGAGAGTTCTTTACCGTTAACTACTACCACTAACTTATGAGCACCGGCATAGTGTTTTCGGGTAGTTAAATCTGCGAAACGATGAGTGCGCTTAACCGGCAATACCTGTTGCGGAGCTAATTTATACGTGCCCACCTGAAAAACCTTAGGCGAAGTTTTACCGTTGGATTTCATGAAATATATTTTGTACTCCAGCCTGACTTCATGCGCTTTTTTCTCCTTCAGTTCCACATCAAAATTAAACCCGAACGAGTCGCCAATTTTCACTTTCGACCTGCTGAGTTTCAATCCCAGTACATCTGCTTTAACTTTGTGATTAAGGCCAAATGAGGAAAGTGCTTCCGTATGACCTTGCTTGAGCAACCCTCTTGATGCATGTTTAACAATCCAATCGGTTTCTTTAGAAATACCTTTCCAGTTGTTGACAATGTTGAGCACAACATCGGGATGGTCTTTGGAAATATCATTGAGGTTATTGGCCACACTTCTGCGAACATATTCACTTTCATCGTTTTTCAATCGTTCAAGAATGGGCAACACATCCTTGGGATTTTTTTTGAATTGAGGCAGCGCCATAGCCCATGGTAATCGCGGACGAATACCCTCACTGGCCAACCTTCGTACATGATGATTCTTATGTTTGGCCCAACTCAAATGCTGCTTCACCATGCGGTCATGAAACTTCATAATGAACGGCCTTACAGCAAATTCACTGCTGCTGTATTGTGTAAATAACTCCAATGCCGCTATGGAAACATCCGGATGGTATAATCCGTATACTTCAACAAAATCAGGGAAAAACATGGCAATGAATCCTCTGAACTGAGGTGCACATTTTTTGAGGATTTCAATTTGTTCAGGATAAGGCAGCGGTAAAAACCGGTGAACACTTTGTGTAATGTGACGCATGCGTTGTTTGAGTTCACGCTCTTCCCAAAGCGGGTCAAAAACGTGTGCCATAAACTTCGCCTTATTGAAGCTTTTATATTCCTTTTTTACAGCATCAGCAAGGGATGCAATAACTTCAGGTGTGTACAGATTTTTTAATGGTTCAGCCATAGCGGTGATGTGTTATTGTTCCAACAATTGCTTAAGACTACTCATTACCTGCATCCAGTTTTGTTCTGAATGCTGCTGCATCTCAGCAGTGGCAATATTGTTTTGTGAAATCTCTAACCGTGTACCTTCTCCCTCCGGAAAAAGTTGGTACGAAATAGTTGCATAATTCTCGGGCTTATCTTCCAGGCCAGAAAAAGAACTGATGTAATTGTACTCAAATACACGGGCAAAATCTGATTTCAGAATAGTCCCTTTGTCCAAGTACTCCTTACCTTCCCACACCCCCGTGAAATGTAACGGGCTTCCAACCTTCCAATCGGAAATGGCTTTGGTACCGAAAAAATATTTTTCAATCATTTCGGGGTTAGTTAAGGCATCCCACAACTTTTCAGGTGTTACTTTAAGGTGAATGCTTGCTTTAGCTGTTAATGTGTTGTTCATATACTATTTGTTTTTGACAGACACCTGCATTTGTTTATGGAACAAAGCACGCACTTAAAAGTGACAACAGTATGTCAGCAGGAAAATCTTTGTGTAAATTATTTTTTATAATGCTCGTAAACTGCTTTGCTTAACTGCTTCATCAGCTTCTTCAGACCGAATGGGGCAATCACCTGCGTCTTATCTTCCCACATAATGAGCCAGCGGGCAAAGGAATCAAGCGAGGGGTAGAAAAAAGTCATTTCCATTTGTTTGCTAAGTTGCTTTTCTTCCACCAAACCAAAGTAATATTTTTGCTCGTGCAAAAAACGCAGGATACTGTTGTCAAACCGGATAACCACTTTTTGCAAATCTTTTGGTGAAGCTGTCCCTTTCAGGTAATCATCCAATGATTGCCGCTTACGTTTTTCGTATGATTCATCCAGCAACTGCAAACTGCGAATACGGTCAACTCTGAAATCGCGTATGTCTTTGCGCAACCTGCACCAGGCAATAAGGTGCCAACTGCCGGTAAGGTAACACAACCCGATGGGCTCCACTTTGCGCAGATTGATTTCATTGCTGTGTAACGAAAAATATTCGAGGGATATGAGACGTTGCTGCACCAGCGATTGTTGTATAGTACTGATAAAATGGTTGGGGTAACTTTTGTCTTGCTGCGGCCGCCAGGTGTGTACCTGCATACTTTGCTCCAGCGTTTCAAGAAAATCTTTTTCCGTATTGCGCAACACTGAGCGAATTTTGTTCATGGCCGATTGCAACTCTTTGTTTACTGATGCATCACCCATTTTCTCCAGTAATTTTTCTGCAGTAAACAATGCCGCAGCCTCAGCTTGTGTAAACTGAACAGGTGGTAAAGCATAACCTTCAGCCAACGAGTACCCCACACCTGCCTCAGCAGCAATGGGCACACCCGATTCTTCCAAAGCACGTATGTCGCGATATACCGTACGCAAACTGATACCATATTTATCAGCAATGTCTTGCGCACGAACTAATCTACGGCTTTGCAGTTGAAGTAAAATGGCCTGAAGACGCTCAAGACGGTGCATGCGGCAAATGTAAATGTATATTTTGAGACTGTTCTGAAGGAAATATCTCTTAAATAAAATCCCCGAAATCTGTTAGTAGAAATGACAAATTTCGGGGATTTTTATATGCTGATAGAAAGCGAATAATATTATCAAAGGCGAGCAGAATAAGCCTTTACCAATCTATTAATACACCTTGTCAGCAAACTGGTCCAATTTACTTCCTGATTTTTCGAGCACTTCTTTGTGCAGGGAGTTGCCGTGTGAATCCATGGTGCAAATGGCTTTAAATCCTTCCACACGCAATTTCCACATGGCCTCGGGTGTGCCAAACTCCAGGCATTTGCCGTCTTCTACTTCTTTGATGCATTCTGCATAGTACTGCGCTGCACCGCCCACGGCATTGAGGTATACTGCGCCATGCTCACCACAGGCAGTTAATGTTTTGGGGCCCATGCCACCTTTACCAATTACTACACGTGCACCTGTTTTTTTCAGGATAGTTCCCTGATAAGGTTCTTCGCGTATAGAAGTGGTAGGACCAGCAGCCGTAATTTTCCATTTACCTGTTTCATCTTTGTTAATTACAGGGCCGCAGTGGTAAATAACACCACCGGTCAAATCAAATGGCGCATCGTGCTCCAGCATGTAGTGGTGCATGGCATCACGTCCGGTAAAAATAATACCGCTCAATTCTACTACATCACCTGCTTTAATTTCACGAACCTGCTGCTCAGAAATAGGCGGAGTTAATTTATGTACCTTAACGGAAGACGTAACAATCGCCTGTTCGTATATTTTTTTGATTTCATCTTTATCACGAAATTCCCATTCGGTAATGTTAAATGTTTTGGGATCCATTTTAATGCCCAGCCTGCGGTAGGCCCAGCAGTTGTAAGCTACCGAAACAAAAAATGAAGCCGGCAACCGGTTGTTCTTACCAATTTTACAACCCAGCAATGTGCGCCCTCCGCCAAAACCCATGGTGCCAATCTCCAGTTTGTTGGCATTCTCCATCACATAGTTTTCGAGGTCTGCCAGTACCTGGTCGGGATTGGTATCGTCAACTCTGCGAAACAATTGCTCTTTGGCCAAAGCATACCCTGAGGTTCTGTCTCCGCCAATACCCACGCCAATAAATCCGGCTGAGCAGCCCTGACCTTGTGCTTGCCATACCGCATGTAAAATACATTTACGAATACCATCCAAATCACGGTTGGCCTTTCCTAAATGTTCCAGCTCGCAGGGAACTGAGTACTGAATGTTTTTATTCTCACACCCTCCGCCTTTTAAAATAAGACGTACTTCAATATAATCTTTTCTCCATTGTTTGAAGTGAATAACGGGAGTACCGGGGCCAATGTTGGTTCCAGTATTTTTTCCGTCAATAGGGTCAACAGAATTGGTACGCAGTTTACCGTCTTTGGTAGCTTTGGCCACCATTTCTATAATGGCTTCTTCCATTTCAATCTGGTCGGTGCCTACGGGTGTGTGTACCTCAAAAGTAGGCATACCCGTATCCTGACAAATAGGCCCAACGTTACCACAAGCCATATCAATGTTTTTAGCAATCGTATCTAACGCGATACCTGATTGTGTGCCTTTGTCTTCTTTCTTGTAAGCGTTAGCTACTGCATAACGCACATCCGAAGGCAGGTTGGTGGAAGTTTGAACAATGAGTTCGTATAAAGAATCTTTTAATTGTTGATTCATGTTTGCTTGTTTTTTGGTTGCGAAGTTATTGTAAAATATACCACAGTTTCCACTGATTAATATCAGACAGCGATGTATAAAATGTAAATCTATTTCCTCTTAAACACCGGCACTGTAGAACAAGGTTCCCCGTACATAATGCTTTTGGCTACCGGAGTAAGAATACGGGTAAGTTCCACATACGCAAAAGTAGGCACGTCTTTATCTCCGCATCCTTTAATCACTATTCTTTTGTCACGATACTCTTCCGCATTAATTTCGGCAAGTGCTTTCTGATACAACATTGTTTCCAACTGCTCGACAGAACCATAAACCACACTTGCGGCAAACGGTTGCAATGCCTGAGCCATCAACATAAAGGCCCACTTGGGCAATATGGCATCGGTACTGCAAAAAACAGCCACATGTTTATCCCGGTAGTGCGCCCAGTTGTGTTCAGCAATAAAGTTTCTGAAATCTTTTTCACGCAACAGCAATCCCTGAAACAATTGGTCTTTGATATCCAATGCCACTCGCTCCCGTCTATCCACCAATTCTTCGAGGTCAATGGTAATTAAACCGCTATTGGCAACTTTGTTTACAATCTCCTGTTCCATTATTCAATCACGGTTACTTTAAGTGCATTGGTGCGTGCCTTGTTGTGTATGGGCATACTGGCAGTATTAATTACTACCTCATCTTTGGAAACAAATCCGGCTTTCACTAAAATGTCATTCACATCGTTAAAGGTTTCATCGGTTGAAACCAGTTTGTCGTAATAAAAAGAACGTACTCCCCACACCAGTGCCATGCGGTTAAGTAATCTTTTGTTGGCAGTGAATATATATATGTGTGCCCTGGGGCGGAATCCGGCAATTTTAAAACCGGTATAACCTGATTGCGTCATGCCGGTAATGGCCGTTGCATTCAGGTGATCACTCATGCGCACCGCTGTAAAACACACTTCATCCGACAGAAATGTGGAAGAGTTGTTTTCAGGTCGCTTACCTTTATAGTAAGGAGCATTAGTTTTTTCTTCTACCAGCTTCACAATGCGTTGCATGGCTTCCACCGCTTTAAGCGGGTACTTGCCTACAGATGTTTCAGCACTCAGCATAACGGCATCAGCACCATCCATCACAGCATTAGCCACATCATTGGCTTCAGCACGTGTAGGATTAGGGCTGGTAATCATACTCTCCATCATTTGGGTAGCAATAATTACCGGGCGCGAAAGTTCCAGACAACGTTTAACAATTTTTTTCTGAATGATGGGCACTTCTTCCATTGGCATTTCTACACCCAAATCGCCACGTGCTACCATCACAGCATCTGTAGCCTGTACAATTTCTTCCAGATTTTTTACAGCTTCCGGTTTTTCAATTTTCGCTACCACATAGGCATCACTGCCATGCTTTTTTATAAGCGCTTTAAGTTCATGAATATCTTCAGCCGTACGCACAAAGGAAAGGCCCACCCAATCTACGCCATGAGAAAGACCAAACTCCAAATCACGTTTGTCTTTTTCCGTTAAGCTGGGAATGGAGAGTTGTGTATCGGGCAGGTTAAATCCTTTTTTAGAGGAAAGTACACCACCGTATATCACTTTCACACGTATTTTCTTTTCCCCGTCAGTGCTTAATACCTGCAACTCCATTTTACCGTCATCGAGCAAAATGCGTTCACCTGTTTTTACATCGCGAGGCAATGCAGGAAAATCAACAGACAGCAAACTTGAGGTGCCGATGGTTTTTTCAGTAGTAACATCTAACTCTTCCCCCGACTCGAGGGTGATGCTGTTATTCTCCACTTCACCTATACGAAGTTTCGGACCTTGTAAATCCAGCAAAATGGCAGCCGGTGTTTCCATCGCCTCATTTACTTCCTTTATATTGTTGATTACCTGCAGGTGGTCGTCATACGAGCCATGTGAAAAATTAAGGCGGCACACATCAACACCTGCGTTAATGAGTCCTCTGAGCATATCTACAGTGTTGCAGGCAGGGCCTATGGTGGCCACTATTTTAGTGCGGTTAAACTTTTGTATATTGTTCATTATAACATTAAATTATCTTTAGATTTAAGCTCCTCCGGGTTTACCCACAAAGCTGTTTGTACTTGCGGAAGTGCCTTTACTTTTTTCAACAATTGAGATTCATTAAGGTTGTCAAACACCCCTCTGATTAATAACCAATAGCTGACTTGTTTCATTTCCGGAATCAGAAAATTTCCTTCCGACCGGTTTCCCAGCATAAAATATTCCAAACGTTGCTCCTCATCCTGAAATTCGAAAAGCGGGAAATAGGCCGATTCCTTCTTTTTTAACAGATGAATCTCAATATCGTCAAGCCGTTCGACAAACAAACGCAATTTATGGTGCAATAACCAACCCAAACGATAAACTTCTGCCGTAGTTACGATGCCCATAAGCTTAAAGTCGTAGTCTGAGTCAAGTTCAAGAAGTAGTTTTTTGGGCTGTTTCAAGGTTAAAGGGTTGCTCTTTAGGTGGTTAAATTTTTTTGTCTTTTTTATGCAAATATCTGTTATTTGCACAGTCATAACTAAAAAATCACACGAATATGTCAGACATTTCAACAAGAGTAAAATCAATCATCGTTGACAAGTTAGGAGTTGAAGAAGCAGAAGTAACTCCTGAAGCAAGTTTCACCAACGATCTTGGTGCCGATTCACTTGACACCGTTGAGTTGATTATGGAGTTCGAAAAAGAATTCAACATCGCTATCCCTGATGACCAGGCGGAAAAAATCGCTACTGTAGGTCAGGCCATTTCCTACATTGAGCAAAACGTAAAAGCTTAATTATCGCATACGGAATGACTTCCAGAAGAGTGGTTATTACGGGGCTTGGTGCACTTACGCCAATTGGTAACACCCTTACCGAATACTGGAACGGGTTAATCAATGGTGTAAGTGGCGCTGCTCCCATTACGCGTTTTGATGCCAGCAAATTCAAAACAAAATTTGCCTGCGAGGTTAAAAATTTTGACGTACACAACTTTATTGACCGTAAAGAAGCGCGCAGAATGGACCCCTATACTCAATACGCTTTAGTGGCTACAGATGAAGCCATTAAAGATTCAGGTATTGACGTAGAAAAAGTAAACAAAGACCGCTGTGCCGTAATTTGGGGCTCCGGTATCGGAGGCTTAACCAGTTTCTTCAAAGAAGTTATTGACTATGCAAAGGGCGATGGAACTCCCCGTTTCAGCCCGTTTTTTATTCCGATGATGATTGCAGATATCGCCTCCGGGCATATCTCTATCCGCTACGGTTTCAGGGGAGCCAATTACACCACGGTTTCAGCCTGTGCTTCTTCCAACAACGCACTTGCTGAGGCTTTCTATTACATACGTGCCGGCAAGGCCGATGTAGTAGTAACCGGTGGTTCTGAAGCTTGTGTTAATGAACCTGCCATGGGCGGGTTTAATTCCATGAAAGCACTTTCTGAAAGAAATGATGACCCCACTACAGCTTCCCGTCCTTTTGACCTTGACCGCGATGGTTTTGTGTTGGGCGAAGGAGCCGGAGCCATTATTCTGGAAGATTTGGAACACGCCAAAGCACGTGGTGCAAAAATTTATGCTGAGGTGGCCGGCTGCGGTCTATCAGCCGATGCCTACCACATTACTGCCCCGCATCCGGAAGGATTGGGTGTAACGGCAGTGGTGAAAAATGCATTGGAAGATGCCGGCATGACTATTACTGATATTGATTACGTGAATGTACACGGCACATCTACCCCATTGGGTGATATTGCCGAGATAAAAGCCATTCAGCAAGTATTTGGTGAACACTCTCACCAACTCAACATCAGTTCTACAAAATCAATGACCGGACATTTATTGGGCGGTGC
>DATGWX010000507.1:0-3915 GCA_035299275.1 Bacteroidia bacterium | reverse complement strand
TACCACATATACTTCGGGAAGATTTTTAACGGGTTCAATTTCGGGCAATTCTTTTCCTGATGCAGCCTGTTGCAACAAGAAGGGATAAAGCACGTACGAGTGAAATACCAGAAAAATAAGCAGCCAAAACAACACCTCCGTTATCATAACAAATTGTTATAGTACTGATAAACTTTGTCGGCCAAAATTTTGTTATCAAAGTTTCCGATAGCAAACTCTTGTGCCTTTTCTGCTATCCTTTTTACTTTATCGGGGTTGTTTTTGCAGGTTTCCATGCAACGAATAAATTCAACTACACCATCGGCAATCATAATGTGAATGTCATCTTTAATGGCAATGCCTGATGCGGCCAAAGGTGTGGCAATAATACATTTTCCCATAGCCATGGCTTCTATAATTTTTATACGCAGTCCACTGCCTGAGAATAGAGGAACCACCATTACCTCGTGTTGAGCCATAAATTCATATGCGCTTTCTACTTCTCCATGCACTACCAGTGAATCGTTCCCCATCTCTGTGAAATGTGCTGGCATTTTGCGGCCGGCCAAATGCATCTTTTGTTCCGGGTATTTGGCTGAAAAGGCACTCCAGACCTTGGTAAGAAACCAGTTCATTCCTTCAGCATTTGGTTTCCAGTCCATGGCTCCTACATGAAAAAAGTCTCTTTCAGGTCTAATGTTCTTGTATGTTTCGAGCTTATCAAAATCAAAACCTGTCGGGAGTACTTCCATCGGTATAATACATCCCAGATTACGGAACAGGGCAGCATCTTCTGATGAAATTGCCAGCATCATGTCGGGCTTATTGAACTGTTGAATTTCGTATTCCATCAATCTTCCCGCAAGCAGCCTCAAGTACCATTTTTTCAACACCCCTTTGGCTTCTTCAGCCATCAGGTCCCAAATAACGTGTTCTACATTTTGGGTGCGAAGTACCACTTTGGCTTTGCTGTACTTTTTGATGGTTTCAAAGTAGGGCATCATAAACAACGTTTCGAGGTGTATGATGTCGAACTCTTCTTTTTGGAGCAAATCACTCAGTCCCTTATTTACCTCACTGAATTTGAAACGGGAAATGTTATACGAATCACCTTTCAGTAAACTGAAAAAAGCTCCTGCGGGTGTTACCTTAAGTTTTACCGGATAAGTAATAAAACGGATACCCGGATTTTCTTTGGCCACACGTTTTACATCAACGTGGTGTTTATTGGTATTTAAACCGAAGAAAGTAACCTCTGCCCCTTTGGCTTCAAGGCCCTTAATAAGATTGTATGTAGCCAGACTACCTCCGTCTTTAGGTGGAAAGGGAACTTTATTGGCTATGAACAGTACTTTCATCCTTAGATTTTTTTATGAATAGTTTTTTCACTTTGTTAAAGAAACGCATGTACTCTTCAGAGTTAAACAGATTGGAATCAACAGAAGCCTTGTAGGTAAGAAATACACCAAGAGGCGTAAGCACGAAAGTAGAAAACCACATACCCATAAATGGTGTAAGAATTAATTGACGGGCGAACTTCTCTCCCATCATTGAAACTATGTGGTAAACCACATACAGAATTACAGAGATAACCACGGGCGTACCAAAGCCTCCTTTACGAATTATAGTTCCGAGTGGCGCACCTATAAAGAACAATACCATGCAGGCAAATGAGAGCGTGTATTTTCTGTGCCATTCTACCCAGTAACGCGTCCATGTTTTATTTTCGGCTACCAGTGCCTGACTGCCATAGTCGGTTATACTTTTTACAGTACGTGCGCTACTTAAAGCATTGCTGTATAAAAGTTCACTGTCTATGTGCTGAAATACTTTGGTCATGTTATCACCAGGTAGTGTAGTGGTGAGGTGCAAGGCAGTTAAAGAGGTATCGTGTATGCGGTAATATATTTTAGTGTAATCAGGAATAAGGGCCATCAGTTTCTCTTTTGATTTATATACTGAGTCTGCGGCATTACGTAACTCAACCACATTAAGCATGTGATAGCTGTCTTTAAAAAGGTCTTCGTTGGTGCGGCTGAAACTGAAAGAACTTAAATCAATAGTGATGTATTCTTCTCCGAACTTCAAAACATTGTGCGGGTAATTGCGTCTTCTAAAGTCGCGCTGCGGCATTTCTTCAAAACGTTTTCCTTTAAACAAGTTAAGGAAAAGGTAGCGTTTGTCTTCCGACATTGTCATGCGGCCCCATTCTGCCACTATCACACTACGGCCGGTTGATGAAGTTACCCTGTTATCGTAAATTACCACATCATATATGGTCTCATTGTCTTCGCCTTTACGCCCAATGCGCATGCTGTAACCTTCAATGTCATTATTAAAAACACCCTCTTTAATGAGTAAAGAAGGTTTCTGTTGCCGCACATCATAAAGCAGTGATTTACTTTTGAGGTTGGCTTTAGGTATAACAATGTTGGAAATAAAGAAGGCACTTAAACAGATGAATATCATTACCACAAACATGGGCATAAATACCTTTCTTAACGGAACACCGGCAGCCTTTATAGCCACCATCTCATAATGTTCACCCAGATTTCCAAAGGTCATGATGGAAGAAAGCAAAATGGCCAGCGGCAAAGCCATCGGTACCAAACTGGCTGAAGAGTAGAGCAACAACTCTCCTATTACCAGCCCGTCAAGCCCTTTGCCTACCAAATCATCCACATACTTCCACAGGAATTGCATGAGCAGAACAAAAATTGCCACAAAAAAAGTAGCGAAAAACGGACCTATAAATGCCTTGAGTACTAAAACGTGAAGCTTTTTCAAACGATATTTGTTGGAATATGGCGCAAAATACCAAAATTATACCAACAAATGCTGAACTTGAAATTGCTTCGAATACAAATTTCTTTGATGTGAAGCGGGAACTTACTGCTAAGATTGTTCTAGCTCTTGAGCAGTTTGGAGAGCAACTACTTCAAGAAATCATTATTCCTGTGTTCCAAAAGCAAGGTATTGAAAGAGCTGGATTAAAAGTGAGTAAGGGCGAAAACTTCAAAGGCTACCCTTACATTGTGCTAGACTGTCCCCGACTATACAGCACTGATACGGAAGTTATCTGCCGAACCATTTTCCGCTGGGGGCATGGATGGAGCCTGCATTTTACCGTTCAGGGTAAAACATTGGCAAGTATCAACCACTCCTTACCGTTTTTTCTAGCCTCTTTAAGCAAAGATTGGCTGCTGTATACCGGAGAAAATATATGGGAACAAGATGTTGATTCTATACTTTTTGTTCCGGCACTTTCTATGTCTGAAACTGCACTCTCCCAAACAATTAACCGACAGGAGTTTTTCAAAATTGCTACACAGATTAACCTTTCAGATGCAGTTGAATGGCCGCCATTTCCTCAGCAAACTTATCAGGTTTTATTTAACCTGTTGAAATAATGCATGATGAAAATCATGGTAAATCCTTTTATTTTGAAACAAATTTGAACCATTAATATTAATAAAATACAAATGAGTAAAGACATCCGTATCGAACAAATTATGACCGAGAAAGTGATTGTAGCCAATCTGAACAGCAAGTTTTCACAGATTATGGACTTTTTCAATCAGTTCAATATTCAGCACCTTCCGGTAGTAGAAGATGACCGTATTATTGGTATTATTTCCAGTAAAGATGCTCTGTATTACCTATACAGAAAGTTGGAACACGGTGAGAGTATAGATAAAGCACACCTCGATGCAGATTTTGATATAAACAAATTGATGACAGCTAACCCGACCACGGTGAAGCCGGGTGCCGAAATAGACGAGGCCCTCGAAATTCTGGCTGAGAAAAGATTTCAGGCTTTACCCGTTGCAGAGAACAATATTATTAAAGGAATTATTACTAATAAAGACATGGTTAAGGCTTATTACAACGAGCGCAACCCACGTGCACCTCATTTTGACAACAGCAGCACTCCGG
>DATGWX010000506.1:0-7222 GCA_035299275.1 Bacteroidia bacterium | reverse complement strand
GATGAGGGCTATGTTGTTACACATTTGCTCCACTGTTTCCATGCGGTGAGTAGAAAAAATAACGGTGGCTCCGTCAGCATTTAACCGAAGAATTTCATCCCGTATAAGGTTCGCGTTGATGGGGTCAAAGCCGGAAAAGGGTTCATCCAGAATAATTAATTTAGGCTCATGCAGAACAGTTGCAATAAACTGAATTTTCTGCTGCATGCCCTTCGATAGTTCTTCCACTTTTTTGTTCCACCAGTTGCCAATCTCAAAGCGCTCCACCCATACTTTTAAACGTGCTTTAGCATCTGCGTTACTTAACCCTTTCAGCTGTGCAAAAAACAACAACTGCTCCCCTACTTCCATTTTTTTATAAAGTCCGCGCTCTTCAGGTAAGTAGCCCATCGCATAAATATCCGCAGGTTTTAACGGACGTCCGTCAAACAACACCTCTCCGCTATCAGGGGCTGTAATTTGTGTTATGATGCGTATAAGCGAAGTTTTACCTGCCCCGTTGGGGCCCAATAACCCAAAGACAGATTGTGCAGGAATAACCATACTCACATCATCAAGTGCCTTGTGATGTGCGTATTGTTTTGAGATGTTGTTTATTTTTAAAAAGCTCATTTCGAAAGACGTTTAGGCAAAACTATCAAATAGTAAGGTTTGAACAAGTGTATTCGACAGAAGAAGAAATATATCCGACATAGTTATTTATCTGCAAAAGTAAGGTAACCCAGAGACACAGTCGTTTATTGCATAAATCCCGTTGAAATTTGTAGATTGCAAAACTGTAGCCACCCTAATGAAAAGTGTTGTTATTTTAGTCAATGAATTTGCCCCGGCCCAAGGTGGAGTAGGCAATCAGGCTTACTATCTGGCTAAATACCTGTGCGAAGTATGTACCAATGTTAGTGTAATTACCTTCTACCAAACGGAACACGATTTTACCTTTGACGGAAAACAGCCTTTTAAAATATACCGTAGAAAAGAATACAAATGGGGTATATTCAGATTACTGACACTTACCATCAATGTAATTAAAATTATCAAAGAGGAAAAACCAGATACCATCATTGTGTCTAACTACTTTTTCCTTTGGTTGTTACCTGTTATTCGGCTCTTTTATATTAAGGCTAGGTATGCTACCATTATACACGGCACAGAGTTGAGGCATACCAACATTGTATTCAAATCCCTGTCTTATCTGGGCCTTTTTGCCTCAGAAAAAATCATTGCCGTTTCACACTATACCAAGAGTATTCTTAAATTCAACTTTCTGAGAAAAAGAACTGATGTTTGCCACATCGGCATTCCTGATCAACTCTTAATTCCGGAAACAGAACACAAAGAGTGTTCAAAGCTAAAACTAGCCACCATTGGCACATTCACGGCAAAAAAAGGATACATCAATGTGCTGAAGATATTGCCGTATTTGCTAGAAGAGTGGCCCGAAGGCACCTATAAAGTTTCAGGCATTAACAATGTACTGGAGTTTTACAATGCTGCTAATAAATTCTCTACCGGTATTTTGCTGAAAAGCAGAATTGAAATTTCAGATTCATTTACCAATACCAATCTTGAACACATACAACTGTTCTTCAAAGATGTGTGTATTTACCTGGCTTTGGGTGAACAAACCAAAAGAGGAGATGTGGAGGGATACGGCATTGCTTTACTCGAAGCGAATGCCAGAGGTGTTCCCGTTATTGCTACCAACAATTTTGGTTTCAGAGAAACTGTAAAAGATGGCTATAGCGGCATTCTGGTTAACCCGCACAGTAAAGACGAGGTGATTGCGGCCATAAGACATGTATTGAACAACTACCCTGCTTTTTCTAAGAATGCCCGTGTATGGGCCTTTGAACACCGTTGGAGCAAATTGTACAAAGCGTATTACGATGTTATTAAAGATTAAGCCGTATGCAACCCGCTGACCTCAACACCAACACCACTACCCTGCACATTAAAAATATGACCAGCAACAGTTGCATAAGATTGGTCAAGGAACAGTTGGAACGAACAGGTTTTATAAAAGTACAGCACGTTGAATTGGGTGAAGCACAGGTTAGCTACAACCCACAGGTTATTAATGAAAACTTCATCAATGAGTTGTTGAAGAATTACGGATTCGAACTCATTAACAACAAAGAAACCAAGATTGTAGAGCAGATAAAAACCTCAGTTATACAACTCATTTTTTATGGTAACAACAGCAACTCGCTTATCCGAAACTCTGATTTTCTGAGTGAGCGGATAGGACAACCTTACGCTTCGTTGAGTAAATTATTCTCAGAGAAAACCGGCACCACACTCGAAAAATATATTTTGCTCATCAAAATTGAGCGCATCAAAGAATTAATCAGTTACGATGAAATGACCTTGAGTGAAATTGCTTACCAGATGGGCTACAGCAGCGTTCAATACCTGAGCAACCAATTTAAGCAAATTACCGGCATGTCTGTAACCGAATACAAAAACAGCGCGCACAAGCAGCGCACCCCGCTCAGTAAAATCATAAACAACTGATTTTCTACATAAAACATCTTCCCTACCTAATTCAGCTTTCAAAATTTTATAACATTTCTGTTTCAAACTATAACAAACCCACCTGCTTTAAGAGGCAAATTTGTATCGTAAAAATGTTTAATCCTTACATGTATGAAAATTAAACGCAACATAGCTCTGAGTGATTCCGGATTTGTATTTAATCCTACTACAGGCGACTCCTTTTCTACCAACCCCATTGGATTGGAAATTATCAGGCTACTTAAAGAGGACAAAGATGCTGAGCAGGTTAAGAAGCATGTAATCCAACATTACATGACCGATGAGGTCACGTTTGAGAAAGATTATTATGACTTTGTGAACATGCTCACTAAACTTCAATTGATAGAAGCTGATGACAATCAGGCGCAGGATTAACGTAGCTGTCACGGGCTTAAATGCCATTGACAGTCCCGGCCCGGGAGTGCCGGTTATACGCGCTCTTAAAGAGAGTAAAGAATTTGATGTGCGCATCATCGGCTTATCATACGAAACACTGGAACCGGGTATTTACATGCACAATCTGGTGGATAAAACCTATCAGATTCCCTTCCCTTCAGCAGGGATTGACAGTTTGATTACCCGCTTGGGGTACATCCATGCACAGGAAAAAATTGATGTACTTATTCCCAACTTTGATGCGGAGTTATTCAACTTCATCAAACTAACCAAACGATTGGAAGACGACATGGGAATCCGCATGTTTTTGCCAACTCTGGAACAATTTGAAGAAAGACATAAATCTAACCTCAATGAGTTTGGCGACCGATACGGCATCAAAGTTCCTAAGAGTAAAATGATTTTCAGTTTAAATGAAGTTCCTGCTTTGCGCAATGAGTTCAGCTATCCTGTGGTAGTGAAGGGAAAGTTTTACGATGCTTCCATTGCCTATACACCTGAACAGGTGGTAAGTCACTTCAACAAAATAAGCACCAAGTGGGGGTTACCAATTATCATACAAGAGTTTGTATACGGCTCTGAGGTTAACGTCACTGCAATTGGAGACGGAGAAGGGAATACCGTTGGTGCAGTGCCCATGCGCAAACAATACATCACCGATAAAGGAAAAGCCTGGGCAGGAATATCATTGGAGGATAAAAAACTTATTGAAGCTACCGAAAAGGTAATCAAAGGTTCCAAATGGCGTGGAGGGATGGAGATGGAGATGATAAAAACGCAGGAGGAAGAATATTACCTTATCGAAATTAACCCGCGATTCCCGGCTTGGGTATATCTGGCTGTAGGATGCGGCCAAAACCATCCTGAAGCATTGGTGAAACTGGCTTTGGGCGAGAAAGTAACTCCCTGGAAAAAATACGATATAGGGAAAATGTTTATACGATACTCCTACGACATGATAGTGGAACTGGAGGAGTTTGAAAAAATATCTACTCTGGGTGAATTGTAAACCTTTTAAACTTAAACTAATCTAAACAAATCAGCATGAAAAAAGTACAATATGAACGGCCGGTAATTCAGCGTTTGAATACCGGGGTGATGAATAAATTTGGTACACGCACAGAATATGCTCCTGTAACTCACATTGACGGAGTATCTGTAAAAGAGATGATCAAAGAATATGGTTCTCCGTTGTTTGTTATCTCAGAAAAAACCATCCGTGAAACTTATAAAGATGCGAACCGCGCCTTTAAAACAAGATATCCCAAGGTACAGTTTGCCTGGAGTTATAAAACCAACTACGTAAATGCCGTTTGCAACGTATTCCATCAGGAGGGCTCCTGGGCTGAGGTAGTATCAGGATTTGAATATGCCAAAGCAATAGGCAATGGAGTACCCGGAAATAAAATCATTTTCAACGGTCCCGATAAAACTGAGGAGGAATTACGAACAGCGATTAACAATCAATCGCCCATTCACATTGACCACTTAGATGAACTTTACCTGATAAAGGAACTGGCGGTGGAAATGAAAAAACGCCCCAAGGTTGCCATTCGGGTAAATATGGACACAGGTGTTTACCCTATGTGGGACAGGTTCGGGTTCAATTATGAAAACGGAAGTGCCTGGGATGCCATTAATAAAATCATCCTCACCGATACTATGGACCTGATGGGGTTACACTGCCACATCGGGACCTTTATGCTGGCTCCGAGTGCTTACGCCATTGCAGCCTCTAAAATGTGTGATCTGGCGCTGGGCATTAAAAAGAAATTCAAAAAGAATATCTCTTACATCGACATGGGTGGAGGTTTTGCCTCTAAGAATACGCTCAAGGGTTCTTATCTTCAGGGTATTGATGCCTCTCCTTCTTTTGACCAATTTGCTGAGGCCATTTGTACCGCAATACTCAATGCAGGTTTTGTAGAAGATGATTTACCTATGCTTATTCTGGAAACCGGAAGAGCTTTAATTGATGATGCAGGATACCTTCTTGGAACTGTACTGTCAAACAAACGCCTGTCTGACGGTAGGCGCGCCACCATCATGGACTTTGGAGTAAACGTAATGTTTACCTCCTTCTGGTACGACCACAAAATAAGCCCGGCTCAAGAGTTCAGTCAGTACACCGAAGATGCCGTGCTTTACGGACCTCTTTGTATGAACATTGACGTGGTTCGTGAACACGTTACCCTACCGCCACTTAAGCGTGACGACAATGTAGTGGTACATACCGTAGGCGCCTATAACATGACTCAATGGATGCAATTCATCTCCCTTCGCCCCGCGATTGTAATGATTGACATGAACGAAAAAACCCATTTAATCAGAAAAAGAGAAACGTTAGAAAGTATTGACCGTGAAGAAAAAATTCCTGAATATTTGCAATCGTTTAAATTGTAAACGACCTGACTATTTTGGATCTTATAAACAAGCATACCCTTAAAACAACAACGCAAGCTGTTATAAACAGCTATGCTCAGATGTTTTTTTCCAACAACCGTTGGCTGGCCGTTTTGCTTTTGCTGGCTTCATTTGTTGACCCTTATACCGGAACCAGCGGACTAATTGCTTTACTGGCCTCTGTTCTTGCAGCACGATGGTTACGCTTTAATTACAGCTACATCATCAGCGGTACTCACACCTACAATAGCCTTATGGTGGGACTTGCCTTGGGGGTGTATTATAATTTTAATCTGCAGTTTTTTGTGGTGCTTGTTTTAGCTGCGGTGTTTACTTTACTGGTGAGCGTGTGGCTGGCTAATGTTACCCTTAAATCCAACACCCCGTTTCTAAGTTTACCTTTTATTGCCGGTGTTTGGTTGGTCTTACTGAGCACACGTACTTACTCTGCTATAGGATTAAGTGACAGGGGCATTTATACCATCAACGAAATATGGCACTATGGCGGAGAACAGATGGTGAACCTTTACAACACCATTGAACAGATTAAACTCCCCTCTTTTGTTGAAGTCTATTTCAAATCACTCGGAGCTATTTATTTTCAGTACAACATTATTGCAGGGGTGCTTATTGCCATAGGATTATTGTTGCATTCACGCATTGCATTTTTACTTTCCCTTGTGGGTTTTATGACCGGGTACCTGTTTTACTATTTTCTGCAAGGCAACATGGCGGAAGTTGAATACAGTTACATCGGCTTTAATTTTATCCTTTCGGCTATTGCCATTGGAGGCTTTTTTCTTATTCCCTCTACACGCTCCTTTTTGCTGGTCATTATATCCACTCCGCTTATTGTATTGCTCATAAATGCCATTGGTGGATTGCTGGCTGTGTATCAGTTGCCCATGTATTCCCTTCCCTTCACACTGATGGTGATGCTGCTTATGTTCACACTGCGTTTGCGTAACGCAGGCAGCCAGCCTGAGCTAGTGTATCAGCAAAATTATTCTCCGGAAAAAAACCTCTACAAACACCTTAATCAGAAAGAACGTTTTCAGCATGACACCTACTTTCATATCCAATTACCTTTTTACGGAAAGTGGAGCGTATCTCAGGCACATGACGGAAAACTCACCCACAAAGAAGACTGGAAATATGCCTGGGATTTTGTGGTAACAGATGACAACAAACGCACATTCAGGTTACCGGGTACTGATGTTACAGATTTTTATTGTTACAATTTACCTGTGCTGGCACCTGCAGCCGGTTACATTGTTGAAGCCTTAGACGGCATTGAAGACAATGCCATAGGCAACGTTAATCTGGAACGCAACTGGGGAAATACGATCATCATTAAACACAGCGAGTTACTTTACAGTAAGCTCAGTCATTTAAAAGAAGGCTCTTTTAAAGTAAAAGCAGGTGACTTTGTAAAAAAAGGAGAACTGCTGGCTACTTGTGGCAACTCAGGCCGCTCGCCTGAACCTCACATACATTTCCAATTGCAATCAACACCTTACATTGGTTCCAAAACACTGCTGCATCCTATCAGCTACTACATCAGTCACCATGCGGATAAAAACATTTTTCATTCCTTTACGCACCCCCATGAGAATGAACTTATCTCTCGGGTAGTGACTAACAGGCTGCTTAAAGATGCTTTCAATTTTGTGCCCGGAGAAATATTTCATATAGAAACAACGGATGCTTCAAAGAACAAAATACTACTTAAATGGGAAGCCGGTGTTGATGCCTGGAACAATGCTTACCTCTATTGTCACCACTCTAAATCTACGGCTTGGTTGGTAAACAATGAAACCTTGCACTATTTCACCGATTTTGAAGGAGACCGCAACTCAGTGCTGTATTATTTCTACCTCGCTGCGCA
>DATGWX010000505.1:0-1848 GCA_035299275.1 Bacteroidia bacterium | reverse complement strand
AATGATAGTGCGCATCATAGCAAGGGAATTTTAACACTGAATTTTTTTTCTTTTGTTTCTATCAACACTTCCTGATCAGAGAGGAATGCATATAGCTTTTTTATGTTATCTAAACCTGTTTTATTGGAGCCTTCTACAATGTTTTTTGTTTGCAGGTTGTTCTCTATCACCAGATGTTCACCCTCATCATAAATGCTTATCTGTAAAGGATTCAGCTCGCTAATAATGTTGTGTTTAATCGCATTTTCGATAAGTACCTGCAACGTAACAGGCACAATTTTCCGGTCCTCAGCATCTTCAGAAAGGTGAATGGAAATTTGCAGCATACTCAAAAAGCGTGTCTTGAGTAAACCAATGTAATGCTGAATGAATTCTACCTCTGTTTTTACAGAAACAGTCTGTTGTTTGTTTTGCAAAACGTAACGGTACACTTTTGAGAGCTGCTGCAGGAAACCGCTCGCCAGCTGCTGGTTTTCGAAGATAAGACTGTTGAGTGAGGAGAGACTGTTAAACAAAAAATGGGGGTTTACCTGATTTTTGAGGTTATCAAATTGTACTTGTGTAAACTCTTTTTCTGTACGTTCCAGTTGTGTGACTGATTTTTTCCACTCATCAAAAAAATAGTAGGCAATAAAGTTGGCGTTAACAGCCAATGAAATGAGTATATCTAACAGAAACAGAATGTGCCGGAAAGCCCGTGTATAAAACATTTTCACTAATTCATCTGGAAAATGGCTTGGGATGCGTTGTTCCAGCAGCTCCATTATAACAAAATTAAAGAAGGTCATAATGAAGATGCCTATAGAAAGCTGGATGGTAATTCTTTTGCCAACACTTTCACTGTACGGGTGTTTTTTATTCAGCCAGCGGTCAATGCGTCTGAATATTTCCCACACCATAAAAAGACTGGTAGCAAAAATAACAAAGGTGTACGCATGCCAGATGAGCGGTGCATCAGGAACGGCTGAGTAGCGTACAATGGCACTTACAATAGTAAGCAACGTAATGATAATCCAGTTGCGAAACTTTTTGTGGTTAATGAACAGGTCAATAAATTTGGGAAGCGGTCGGGTCATTTGAATGCAAATGTTTTATTCTTTTCGCAAGGCTGCAAATTTTACAGGGTAAAGCTACCTATTTTCAGTTTAAAGTGTATCTAATGACTTACAATATGACCGTCACTCATTTCAATAATGCGGTCGCAGTTGGCTGCAAATTCTAAATCATGTGTTACCGTAATGATGGTTTGGTTGTAGGTACGGGCTAAATCTTTTAAGATATCGAATACATTTTGTGCATTTTTAGAATCCAGATTACCGGTGGGTTCATCGCCCATAATTACGGTAGGTTCATTGATAAGTGCGCGGGCAATGGCCACACGCTGTTGCTGCCCTCCCGATAGCTTGGAGGAAAGTTTTTTAGCCTGTTCTTCTACGCCCAAAAGCTTCAGTTTTTCGTAAGCACGGTGCTCAACTTCTTCTTTAGAATGTTTACCCAACTTAAGCGCAGGTAACATCACGTTTTCCAGACTACTGAACTCAGGCAGCAGGTAATGGAACTGAAAAACAAACCCGATGTGTTCATTTCTGAAATAGGAAAGTTCGTCCTTTGTTTTTCCGGTTAGTACTTCTCCGTTTATCTCCAATCGGCCTTCATAGTCGGTATCCATGGTAGAGAGCACATAAAGTAATGTTGATTTCCCGCAACCTGATTTCCCGACAATGGAAACAAATTCTCCTTTGGTAATGGTAAAGGATAATCCTTTCAGCACCTGAAAGGGTTCAGGTTCGTAAAAATATTTTACCAGGTTTTCTATATGCAGGGCTCTGTTCATTTTCCTCTGATAAT
>DATGWX010000504.1:0-3464 GCA_035299275.1 Bacteroidia bacterium | reverse complement strand
CGCGGCAAAAAAGTATATGTATGCAACGGCAGCTCTTGCCTTACAGCAGGCACACAAGATGCAGTAACCGAAAAACTGGGCCAACATTTTAAGGCCGAAGAAATAGGCCACATGTGTTGCCTGGGTCGCTGCCATGAGAACAGCTCTTTTCATTACAACGGAAAAAATTACTCTGGCACAGCCATAGATGCCATAAGTGAAATTAAATCAGAAAAGAAAAAACCGGTTGATCACTACCACGTGGGTGCCATAGGCAACCCCGTGCTTACTGAAACATTTCCGGGCATTGGTGAATTCTACAAAATATGGGAACAGGCACTCAAAAAATCACCCGATGAACTTTTGGGCGAACTGAAAATATCAGGAGTACGCGGACGTGGTGGTGCAGGTTTTCCCATGTCATTTAAACTGGAAAGTTGTAAGAATACTCCGGGCAACAGAAAGTTTGTGGTATGTAATGCCGATGAAGGCGACCCGGGTGCATACAGCGATAGATACCTTTTAGAACAACGTCCGCACAGTGTGTTGCTGGGTATGATGATTACAGGCTACATCATAGGTGCACAATGGGGAGTGCTTTACATTCGCGGAGAGTATCCCGAGAGTATAGAAATAGTTGAAGAAGAAATCAAAAAATTACATGATGCTAAGCTGCTGGGTGAAAATATCCTGAACAGTAATTTCTCTTTCCATTTCAAGGTCATCAGAGCACAGGGAGCATATATCTGTGGTGAAGAAACGGCTTTACTTTCTTCCATTGAAGGGCAACGTCCCGAAGTGCGGGTGCGCCCACCCTATCCTGCGCAACAAGGTTTGTTTAACAAGCCTACTGTAGTGAACAATGTGGAAACACTGGCCTGTGTGCCCTGGATAATGCGGGAAGGCGGAGCTAAGTTTGCCGCCATTGGCAGAGGTAAATCTACCGGCACAAAACTGATTTCACTGGATGGTTTCTTCAACCGCCCGGGCATTTATGAAGCCGATATGGGTACGCCTATGTCGGTGGTGGTAAATGAACTGGGGCAAGGTTTTAAATCAAAAGTAAAAGCACTGCACATTGGCGGTCCGTTAGGAGGTTTAGTTCCGGTTGACCGCATCAACGACCTCACGCTCGACTTCGAAAGTTTTAACCAAAACGGATTTTTGCTGGGACATGCCTCGGTGGTTTGTTTGCCTGAAAATTATCCTGTAATAGATTACCTCGAACATTTATTTGAATTTACAGCACACGAGAGTTGCGGCAAATGTTTCCCCTGCCGCCTGGGTTCAACACGGGGTGCTGAAATGATTCACAAGGCCCGCACCAGCGATTACAAAATGGATAAAACCTTACTTACTGATTTGATTGAGACCATGGAGATAGGCTCGCTTTGCGCGCTGGGAGGCGGAGTTCCCCTGCCGGTGAAAAACGCCATGAAGTATTTTGAACAGGAATTGAAACCTTATTTTGAGCAATAGTAAATACCACATAGGCACATAGAAACACATAGAGAAAGTAATAGTAATAACCACATAGACACACATAGAAAACACATAGAAAAAGCGATATTAATACTACATAGACACATAAAAAGAATAATATAAAACGTGACTAAGAAAGATCTGGATGAATTAACGTATGAGATTATTGGAGCAGCCATTGAAGTGCATAAACATATAGGGCCAGGGTTGTTAGAAAGTGTATATCACCATTGCCTGAAACAAGAATTGAAAGACAGAAACATGAAATTTGTATCGGAAATATCAGTACCGGTTGTATATAAAGGGCTCGAGATAAATACTCCGCTGAGGAGCGATTTTTTGATAGAAAATCAGGTTGTTGTTGAGATAAAATCAGTGGAAGCATTTCATCCTCTTTTTGATGCACAGATTTTAAGTTACATGAAGTTATTGCAAGTACCTAAAGGATTACTTCTTAATTTCAACTGCTCTAATATTTTCAGAGGTGGTCAAAAAACCTTCGTAAATGAACTTTATAAAAACCTGCCTGTAACATGAAAGAAATTAAATGCCTTTACCACATTATCATGGTTAACATAAGTTCTGTGTTTTCTATGTGCCTATGTGGTAATAAATAAAAACGAGTATGACACACGTAAAAGAAAAAGACCCTACCGCCAAAAAAACACCTGCTAATGATTCAGCAACATTGAACGGTGCACTATCAGGCAGTAATACTGATGTGAAGGTGGCGTATATTGATGGTAAAGCCTACGAAATACGCGATGGGGAAACCATCCTCTCTTTTGTGCGTAGAAATATGGGACATGATTTGGTGCCTACGCTGTGCGATGCTCCTAATCTTGATCCGTTCGGTTCCTGCCGGGTGTGCAGTGTAGATGTTGCCCTGGCAGAAAACGGTCCGGCAAAAGCACAGGCCAGTTGCCACACTCCTGTAATGGCCAATTCATATATTTACCCCAGCAGCGACAGGGTTCAAAAACTGCGCAGAAACATAATTGAACTGGTGCTTACCGATCATCCGCTAGATTGCCTTACCTGTGAAGTAAACAATAACTGCGAACTGCAAACCGTAGCAGCCAAAGTGGGCATACGTGATGTGCGTTATCCTGAAGGTAAAAATCACCTCGACCGCAAAAAAGACCTGAGCCACCCGTACATGACCTCCGACTTTAGCAAGTGCATCAACTGTTTTCGTTGTGTGCGTGCCTGCGATGAGGTGCAGGGACAATTTGTACTGAGCATGGCCGGCAGAGGTTTTGAAAGTCATATTGTAAAAAGTTCTGAAGTAACATTTAATGAAAGCGACTGCGTAAGCTGCGGAGCCTGCGCTCAGGCCTGCCCTACTTCGGCCATCAGTGATGTGTTTGAATCCAAATCCATAGCCAATGTGCAAAAGACACGCACCATTTGTACTTACTGCGGTGTGGGTTGTAACTTAGAAGTAGCCACCTCGGGCGGTAAAGTAAAATCAATACAGGCACCTTATGATGCTGAAGTAAACTCGGGCCACACCTGTTTAAAAGGACGTTATGCGTTTTCGTTTTACAACCACCCCGACCGCCTGCGTACTCCCCTTATCCGCAAGGACGGAGAACTGGTGCCAGCTACATGGGACGAAGCCTATGATTACCTGGCCAAAGAACTTACCCGAATAAAAACTGATTTCGGTCCTGATTATATAGCCGGTATTTCTTCGGCACGTTGTACCAACGAAGAAAACTACCTGATGCAAAAATTCATTCGCACCGTAATAGGCACCAATAACATTGACAGTTGTGCCCGCGTGTGCCACTCGCCCACAGCCCTGGGCATGCAAAGAACTTTTGGAACAGGTGCCGCCACCAACTCGGTTGTAGATTTGAAATACACCGATTGCATTATGGTGATAGGCGCCAACCCTACTGACGGACATCCGGTAACGGGAGCCAAACTCAAACAGTTTGCCATGAAAGACAAACCCAGCATTGTGATTGACCCGCGCAGAACTGAGATGGCCAGAT
>DATGWX010000503.1:0-3265 GCA_035299275.1 Bacteroidia bacterium | reverse complement strand
ATACCCTGGAGCAATACGGAGCTTTGGCCTACACCATCATTGTATCGGCTACGGCTTCTATGCCTGCTCCGTTGCAGTTCTTCGCGCCTATGTCGGGTGCGGCTATCGGAGAGTTTTTCCGCGACACCGGTCGCCCGGCTTTGATTGTGTATGATGATTTGTCAAAACAAGCAGTAGCTTACCGTGAGGTGTCGCTGTTGTTGCGCAGACCTCCGGGACGTGAAGCTTACCCCGGTGACGTATTCTACCTGCACAGCCGTTTGCTGGAGCGTGCGGCTAAAATTAACGCCAACGATGACGTAGCTAAAAACATGAACGACCTGCCCGATTCCATCAAACATCTGGTAAAAGGCGGAGGTTCATTAACTGCATTGCCTATCATTGAAACACAGGCCGGTGACGTATCAGCCTATATTCCTACCAACGTAATTTCGATTACTGACGGACAGATATTTTTGGAAACCAACCTGTTTAACTCAGGTGTGCGCCCTGCTATTAACGTAGGTATCTCGGTATCGCGTGTGGGTGGTAATGCACAAATCAAATCCATGAAAAAAGTAGCAGGAACCTTGAAACTTGACCAGGCGCAATACCGCGAACTGGAAGCGTTCTCTAAATTCGGTTCTGACCTGGATGCTGCCACCAAATCAGTACTGGATAAAGGTGCCCGCAACGTGGAAGTGTTAAAGCAAGGACAATACTCTCCGGTATCTGTAGAAAAACAAGTAGCTATTATTTACTTAGGAACAAAAGGTTTGTTAACCAAAATTCCGGTAAACCGAGTGCGCGAGTTTGAAGCAGAATACCTCAATTTCCTGGAAGCTAAACACAGCAATGTACTGGCCGACCTGCGCAAAGGCAACATCAACGATGAGGTTACCCAAGTGCTGGAAGCTGTAGCGAAAGATTTGAGCGCTAAATACGCTAACTAATATTGAGTACAACCCGTAACACAAATACAGATACCCTGTGGCAAATTTAAAAGAAGTACGTATACGGATAACCTCGGTGAGCTCCACACAGCAAATCACCAAGGCCATGAAGTTGGTGAGTGCCACCAAGCTGCGTAAAGCGCAAAATGCCATTGTGCAAATGCGCCCTTATGCAGAGAAGTTACAAGGCATTCTGGTGAACCTGGCTGATTCCATTGACAGCGATTCACTGGCTGCGTATTTCGAAAAACGCGAGCCCAAAAAAGTATTGCTCATTGTATTAACCAGTGACCGCGGGCTGTGTGGTGCCTTCAATGCCAACGTCATTAAACAAACCAACCTGCTCATTAACGGTAAATACGCCACACAGGCAGCAGTCGGTAACGTAACCGTGTTGCCCGTAGGTAAAAAAGCATTTGAATATTTTGGCCGTACCAAAATGAAGGTGAACAACGCTTTTCGCGAGGCGTTTTTAAGCCTGAATGCCGAAACCGGTTTTGGTATTGCTGAGCATGTGCTGGAAGCGTTTAAAAAGCGGGAGTTTGATGCGGTGGAAATAGTGTACAACAAGTTTAAAAATGCCGGTACACAGTTGCTCACCGCTGAGCAGTTTTTGCCCATTAACGTAAACGACTTTGCCAAAGCAGGAGCCGCTAAAAACGATTACATATTTGAACCCTCGCAAACCGAGATACTGGAAGAGCTGGTGCCGCGTATTTTAAAAACTACCTTGTACCGCACATTGCTCGATTCTTTTGCCAGTGAACACGGTGCGCGTATGGTGGCTATGGATAAGGCGACTGACAATGCCGGTGAGCTGTTAAAAGCCCTGCGCCTGCAATACAACCGTGCCCGCCAGGCAGCTATTACCAATGAGATTTCTGAGATTGTAGGTGGTGCCGCAGCCTTAAGCAACGGCTAATACCTCTTTATCCTATAAGAAAAGCGCCTCCCCAAACGGAGGCGCTTTTTTGTTGCTGTTTTTTGCGAATTACCCGTAACCGGCTATATTGCAAATGAAAACCAACCTATGCACCTTGAAAAAACCTTTATTGCTGTTGTGCCCAATGCTCCGTTTTTCTTATGGGGCGATAGCGATTTACCAAATAATTTAGAAAAGGAAAAAAGAGTTGGAATGTTGGACTGCGGAAAGGTATGTTTATATACTATATATCAATAGGCCATGACACTTGAACAACAGATTGAATTTCTCTATAAGAATAAAAAATATTGCAAAGTCAAACGCCAAGTTGGTGCCCAATTCTATGAATATAGTTATGGCTACATTGTAGACAAGTCTGAAGACTTTCTTGTAATGCAAGAAACTGAAGACTTTAAAGTTTTAGGCTATATGGTTTTTCCTAAAAAATCAGTTGTTCAAATTCGTTATAACAATAACGATAAGTACTATAACAAAATAATGGAACTGGAGAAGCTAACAGACTTCGTTTCCGCAAAGCATAAAATTGATTTAACCAACTGGACGACTATATTCAAAACTATTAAGAATGCAGGCTTTAATGTGATAATTGAAAATGAAAATCCGGATGATGATACTTTTGACATAGGGCCAATAATCAGGACTTCAAAGACAGCGGTCACTATTCAATATTTTAATGCCAAAGGTTACCTGGACAAAGAACCTACTAGGATTACCTTTGATAAAATTACTTTAGTGAAATTTGACGACCATTACATAAATATATTCAGTAAGCACTTAAGACAACGTAAACCAGAATGAGTAACAGCTATTTCTTTTACATACTACAAAACGAACCAAACCTTCGCATGTCTGCCCAAAATGTCGGGATATACGAAGGTTTATATCGCATATAAATAAGTTGGCAGCAATGCGTCAAAAAAAATTACACCATGATAAAGAGCTTGATAAAAGATTTAGCATACGACAATATCACCTTATCACAAGGTTTGACTAGAGCAAAGCTTCTTCAGAGTAAATTAAAAATAGATGAATTAAAAAACTGGTTATCTAATGAGCTAGGTGGATACACGGACGACAAAAACGTTCCAGACTATAGAACATTTCATATAAAAATTGTCGGTGATTTTATAGACAACTTTGGGAGAGAATGGCGTAATGCACCATTAATGCTGGATGAGTTAGGGAAATCATTAGATATTGATTTTTATGAACACACTGAGACAGGTGGAATCAAAGGAATTGAAGATGCAGTTTCGCAAGCGACTGGAGAAAGTACTTTAATGATTCCCTTTGGGCAAAGTATGGTAAATAATCTCGCGGAATTATATAGAAATAATGACCATAGAACTCATTTAATAAGTGCTGGCAAAATTGTTTTACCAAGTCAATA
>DATGWX010000502.1:0-13510 GCA_035299275.1 Bacteroidia bacterium | reverse complement strand
TGAACCACTCGTTTCAACAGCGGTATGTGTAGAAGATACCATCTCCTGTTTTATTCCCCGCAAAGCGTTTATTGACCTGCTGGATGAAAATCCGCACATCAGTAAAAGTTTGCTCAAAGCCCTTAGTCATGAACTGGGTGTAGTGGAAGAGCGCGTTCAAAGCCTTGCACAAAAAAGTGTGCGCGAAAGACTGGCTGAAACATTACTGTTTCTGCAAACCACTTTCAGTACAGAACAAAACGAAGATGTTATCTCCATTACCTTGCCACGCGAGGATATTGCCAACATTGTAGGCACTGCAACAGAAACTGTTATTCGCCTGCTTTCCGATTTTAAAAGCGACAAACTGATTGAGCTCGAAGGCAAAAAAATCAGGATACTGAACAAAAAGGGATTGGAAAAAATCTCCCACGCATCAGTTTAAATCAGCCACTGTACTGATATAAATCATATTTTGAAATGAGTCCTGTCATGTTTCAATGGCAGTTTTAAATTTAATTTTGACTACTAAATTTAATTTGAAACTGCTGTGGTTAAAAACATGCTTATTTTGATGGACGGCACTCGGGACTCTGAGAAGTTACTGGATTTGTCAGTGCGTCTGTTCAACCAGCCAAACAACCAATACAATGCTACGTTTATCAATGGCATTCGTAACAAGCACCTGGAAGATTTATTTGAAATTCCTTCTGAATCACTTAATTATTACTACTCCTATTCCGATATTCTGGATAAAATACTGCACACAGAGCAGGAAAACAGTAACGAATTCATTGAAAGGTTCATTAACAAGTGCGAAGAACTGAATATTCGAACCAGAGTTTACCTGAACGAAAATGACTCTGAAAAAGGCTTTGCCAGCGACAGTATGTTTTCTGATTTATTGGTTATAGGCAAAAGCATTTTCACCAGAAAATATTCAGATAAAAGTAGCATTGAAATACTGGAATCAACGCTTAGCAAAGCCAGATGCCCTATATTATTGTTGCCCAATGAATCCCCCTCCTTCAAAAATATTGTTATTTTGTTTGATGGCACACAACGTAGTTTTGATGCCATCAAATTATTCGTTTACCTCAGTGCTGATCAACTGAAAAAAAATAAGGTTATACTGTTCACCATTGTAAATGAACACACTGTAGTATCAGAAAAAAATGTGTGTGATTACCTCAAAGTACATCAGCCGTTTTTCTCTGTAAACCGCATTTACCCTGATAACTATTACAACGAACTGCTATCCGGCCTGAGTGACTTGGACGAATTTCTGCTGGTAAGCGGTGTAAGCCGGCAGGAAAATATAGAAGATGTAATTTCAAACCGGGAAAACTCTTTTTATTTAAAAGGCAACCGATCAGTATTTATGTTGTAAGCATGAGCAGCGTACTGGACCAAAAAACAAGCACCTGCTACCATTGCGGTGAGTTATGCGAAGACGAATCGCTGCAATACAACTCCCTTACGTTTTGTTGCCATGGTTGCAAAAGCGTATACGAACTTCTTTCTGAAAACAACCTGTGCGATTACTACAGCATTGACAATACACCGGGAATAAATCAGAAAAAACCTGTACTCAGTAATCAGTTCAACTACCTGGATGATGAACAGGTTCAGCAAAAATTGATTAGTTACCGTGATAAGGAAATGACAAAAGTTACTTTCTTTATCCCTGTGATGCACTGTAGTTCTTGCATATGGCTGCTGGAAAATTTGTATAAAATCAAAAAAGGCGTTGCCTCTTCAAGGGTAAACTTCCTGAAAAAAGAAGTGAGTATTACGTCTATTAATGAGCAGCTTTCTTTGCGGGAAGTAGTTGAACTCCTTACTTCTTTAGGTTATGAACCCGCCATTAACCTGAGTAATATTGAAGATGAGATAAAACACAAGGACAGCAAAAAAATTCTGTACCAGATGGGTGTAGCCGGATTCTGTTTTGGCAACATCATGCTGATCAGCTTTCCTGAATATTTCGGGTTAGATGCCTTTACACAATCATCTTTTTCTAAACTGTTCGGGTACCTGAACATGGCGTTATCACTACCTGTATTTCTATATAGTTCCAGCGACTACTTCATCAATGCATTGAAGGGTTTACGCAAGAAACACATCAGCATTGATGTACCCCTGGCACTAGGCATACTGGTGCTTTTTGTACGCAGTGCCTTCGAAGTTATTTCAGAAACCGGCATCGGTTACTTTGATACACATGCCGGGCTCGTTTTCTTTTTACTTATCGGTAAATGGTTCCAGCAAAAAACATTTGATACACTTTCATTTGAGCGTGATTACAAGTCGTATTTCCCTGTTGCGGTAACCGCTGTTAAAAACGGAATTGAAGCAACTGTTCCTGTAACCAATCTGAAGGTGGGCGACCGCATTATTATACGCAACAATGAACTTATACCTGCCGATGCAATTCTTTTACAAGGCAGTGCCAGTATTGATTTCAGTTTTGTAACAGGTGAGTCTAACCCTGTGAGTAAAGTAGCCGGTGAAATTATATATGCCGGAGGCAGGCAGGTGGGTAGCACCATTGAACTGGAAATTACCAAAAATGTGTCGCAAAGTTACCTCACACAGTTATGGAACAGCGAGCATTTCAGCAAAGACGCACAAAGCCGCATTCAAACATTCCAGCAAACAGTAAGTAAATATTTTACCCTGGCGCTTCTGTTTATTGCTATTAGTGCGGGCATATACTGGAGCATAGTTAACCCTGCACTTGTATGGGGTGCTGTAACTGCAGTATTGATTATTGCCTGTCCCTGCGCGTTGGCCTTATCAAGTCCCTTTGCACTCGGAACTGCCATGCGCATTCTGGGTCGTCATAAATTTTACATCAAATCACCTGAGGTGGTCGAACAAATTGCTAAAACAAACACCATTGTATTCGACAAAACCGGAACTATCACCCAGCCGGATGAGGCACACATTACTTACATAGGTGATGCTCTTTCACCAAAAAGCAAGGAAGCTGTTGCTGCGTTAGCCGCAAACTCGGTGCATCCGCTCAGCAAAAAAATAAAAAAACATCTGAATGCGCCCTCCAACGAGCAGGTAAAAGCCTACGAAGAAATAAACGGAAAAGGGTTGGGCGGCATAATTAACGGGACCACAATAAAACTGGGTTCTTTCGATTTTATATTCCCAGGACAGGATGCCGTAAAAATGAGTGCTGAAAACCCTGATTTACTAGCCACCCGTGTATATATAGAAATAGACGGACGCGTACCGGGTTTCTTTCAATTACAACATGCTTACAGAAATGGTTTGCGCGAGTTAATAGCTGCATTAAAACCACACTATGATTTGCACCTGTTATCAGGCGACAACGAAAGTGAAAAGAATAAACTGGCAGACTTTTTTGGCAACAGTACTCAACTCCACTTCAGGCAGTCTCCGTCAAACAAGTTGCAGTACATTGAGCAGCTTCGTGCTCAAAACAAGCATGTAATGATGCTGGGTGACGGATTGAATGATGCAGGTGCTTTAAAAGCTGCGCACACGGGTGTTTCCATTACAGAAAATACCGCCCACTTTTCTCCTTCTTCTGATGTGATTATGGATGCTTGCAAATTCGAAAAAATGTTTAATTTTATACGGTTTTCAAAAGATACGGTAAAAGTGATACATATGAGTTTTGTGATTTCATTAATCTACAACATCATCGGTTTGAGTTTTGCCGTTCAAGGCACACTATCTCCGTTAATCGCAGCCATACTGATGCCTTTAAGTTCAGTAACCGTTATCGGGTTTACCACTATTGCTACCACCTTATTCTCTAAACAAAGAAACTTATCATGAGCATAATGTATTTACTTATCGGATGCAGTCTTACGCTGGCACTCTTTTTTCTGGGAGCTTTCATATGGTCTGTTAAATCAGGTCAGCTGGATGATGACTATACTCCATCTGTACGGATTCTTTTTGACAACAAACCTGCACCACCTGAAAATAGCGAGAGTGTTAAAGCCAAGGCCCGAAACACCTAAAAAAATACAGAAAGTATGACCAAAATCAGGTTTTCTGCTGCCCAATGTCATTTTTGTGTCATAAGCACAACTATAGTTTTGAATCATTAAAATACCAGATATAAAAAAACACAGCTACTATGCAAGTCGAGAAATTTAATTATGACAACAAGATTGTTCGCAACTTTGCTATTGCGACCATTATTTTTGGTGTGGTTGGTATGCTCGTGGGCTTATTGGCCGCGGTTCAGCTTTACCATCCCGCGGCTAATTTAGGCACACAGTACACGTCATTCGGACGTATACGTCCGTTACACACCAATGCAATCATTTTTGCGTTTGTGGGTAATGCTATATTTATGGGCGTTTACTACTCTCTTCAGAGATTATGTAAGGCCCGTATGTACAGTGACCTTTTAAGTAAGTTGCACTTTTGGGGATGGCAGTTGGTTATTCTCTCAGCGGCAATCACGTTACCTCTAGGCTTAAGCAGTTCAAAAGAATATGCTGAATTGGAATGGCCCATTGATATTCTGATTGCTTTAGTGTGGGTGGTTTTTGGTCTTAACATGATTATGACCATTATCAAACGCAGAGAGAAACAAATGTATGTAGCCATTTGGTTTTACATTGCTACGTTTGTTACTGTTGCTGTGTTACACATTGTGAACTCACTGGCTATTCCGGTAAGTTTATTCAAGAGTTATTCAGTTTATGCAGGCGTTCAGGATGCGCTGGTGCAGTGGTGGTACGGTCACAATGCCGTAGCGTTTTTCCTCACCACACCCTTCCTTGGCATGATGTATTATTACCTGCCTAAAGCAGCCAATCGTCCTGTTTATTCTTACAAACTTTCTATACTTCACTTCTGGTCGCTTATATTCTTATACATCTGGGCCGGACCGCACCACTTGCTTTACTCTTCTTTGCCTGATTGGGCACAATCATTAGGAGTAGCCTTCTCTATCATGCTCATTGCTCCGTCATGGGGTGGTATGATTAACGGACTACTTACCCTACGCGGTGCCTGGGACAGGGTAAGAGATGAGCCTATTCTGAAAATGTTTGCTGTAGGTGTTACTGCATACGGTATGGCCACATTCGAAGGTCCTTTGCTTTCACTCAAGAACGTAAATGCTGTAGCACACTTCACCGATTGGATCGTAGCGCACGTGCATGTGGGTGCTTTAGGCTGGAACGGTTTATTAACCTTCGCTATACTTTACTGGATTATTCCACGCATTTACAATACTACTATTTACTCTAAGAGTTTAATGAATGTTCACTTCTGGCTGGCTACATTAGGCATTGTATTCTATGCTATTCCTATGTACTGGTCGGGTTTCACTCAAGGTTTAATGTGGAGAGAATTTACTGAACAAGGTACTCTTCAATACCCTGAATTCTTAAAAATAACTATACAAATTTTACCACTTCACGTACTACGTTCATTAGGTGGAACACTTTACCTGGTTGGTTTCTTTGTCTTAATTTATAACATTGTTAAAACCATCAAACAAGGATCACTTGTAGCAAACGAACCTGCAGAAGCACCTGCTTTGGAGAAATCTAAGTTGTTCGTCCCCGGTGAATTCTGGCACACCGTACTGGAAAAGAAACCGGTTACTTTTACTGTCCTAGCTGTTATCATGATTGTTATTGGCGGTGCTGTAGAAATGATTCCGACCTTTACTGTTAAACAGAATATTCCTACCATCAGTTCTGTAAAACCATATTCACCATTAGAATTACAAGGGCGTGACATTTATATTCGTGAAGGATGTAATGCCTGCCATACGCAATGGGTTCGGCCGTTCCGATGGGAAACTGAACGTTATCAGGGCGAATATTCTAAAGCGGGAGAATATGTGTACGACCATCCTTTCCTGTGGGGTTCCAAACGAACCGGTCCTGACCTGCACCGTTTGGGAGCCAAATATCCTGACAGCTGGCACTACTACCACATGATGGATCCCCGTTCCATGTCACCGGGTTCTATAATGCCTCCTTACCCTTGGCTGGCTGAACAAGACATCGACTTTGCTTCTACTGCACCAAAAATGAAAGCACTGCGCTCGGTAGGTGTACCGTATACTGATGAAGAAATCAACAATGCACAAGCCAGTATAGATGCACAAGCTACCTCCATCTCAGAGGCATTGAAGAAAGAGAAAATTGCCCTTGACAAAAACAAGGAAATGATTGCACTTATTGCCTACATGCAACGTTTGGGTGCCGACATTAAAAAACAGAACACTGTTTCTAACTAAGTTTAAATTTAACTACACATGAAACAATTTTTATATAATGTAACCGGAGTTGACGGCTATCTTATCTTCTCCATGGTTGTATTCATACTGTTCTTTGTGGGCTTACTGTGGTGGGTCTTCAAAGCTGATAAAACCTACATTAACCAAATGAAAAATTTACCCTTTGACAACAATTAAGCAACAGGTCATGAAAAAAATTTATATCGCAATAACCTTTCTTGCTGCCTATTCCAACACATTTGCACAGGATACCGTAGCACCAGTTGAAACAGATACTACTTTTTACAGCGTACTGCTGGGTATTATTATTGTTTTGAGTGCAGTGCTGCTGATTGTAACGTTTACGTTGCAAAAGGTAGTAAATGTATTACACATTGAAGCCACAGGCGGAAATTACCCGCAATACGAGGACGATCGCGGATTCTGGGAAAAACTACTCTCTCTTAAACCGCTTGCCGCAGAAAAAGAAGTGGAACTTGAGCATGAATATGACGGAATCAAAGAACTGAATAACCCCATTCCGCCATGGTTCAATGTGCTCTTTTACGGAACTGTAGTATTCGCTATTATTTACCTGTTTGTCTACCACGTTTTTGACATTGCACCGTTACAGGGTAAAGAATATGAAAACCAGGTGGCCGTAGCTGAAAAGCAAAAAAATGACTTCCTAAAAAAAGCAGGAAATCTGGTGGATGAAAACAATGTAAAGGCAGTAACCGATCAGAAGTTACTTACCGCAGGAGCAGAAATATTTACATCAAAATGTGCCGCCTGTCATGGTCAAAAAGGTGAAGGAACAGTTGGCCCGAATCTGACTGATGAGTATTGGCTACATGGCGGAACTATCAACGATGTTTTTAAAACCATTAAATACGGTGTACCTGCCAAAGGTATGATTGCCTGGCAAAGCACACTCAACCCCATTGAAATGCAAAATGTGGCCAGCTACATTACGTCACTACAAGGCACTAACCCGGCCGGAGGTAAAGAACCTCAGGGTGAAAAAATGTCAACTGCGGCTGATGCTGTAGTAGCTGACTCTGTAGCCACTGACTCACTTGTGAAATAACTACCTTTGTAGCCCTCTTCATACCGAAGAGGGCTTTTTCATCTGCCTGCTCGATACAACATGGATACAAATAACACAAATCAATCTGCTGAAGAGTTTTTTCGTGACAGCATAGGTGTAGTTGATAAAAAAACAGGCGACCGCAAATGGATTTATCCTAAAAAACCATCCGGGCCTTTATATAATGGCCGTACCTGGTTCAGCATAGCGTTGATGGCACTGCTCTTCTCCGGCCCCTTTATTAAAATACACGGACACCCTATTTTATTACTGAATATCATTGAACGAAAGTTCATCATTTTCGGCATCCCTTTCTGGCCACAGGATTTACCTTTGTTTGCCTTACTCATGCTCACCTTTGTGGTGTTCATTATTGTATTTACTGTTCTGTTTGGTCGGTTGTGGTGCGGTTGGGCTTGCCCACAAACCATTTTTATGGAGATGCTATTCCGCAAAATTGAATACTTAATTGAAGGTGATTTTAAACAACAGCAAAAACTGGATGCTCAATCGTGGGACAATGAAAAAATATTTAAAAAGACACTCAAGCACATTCTCTTCTTTATCCTCTCCTTTGTAATTGCGAATACTTTTCTGGCCTACCTTATAGGTATTGATGAATTAAAAAAGCTGGCGTATGATGGACCATCTGCCCATCTCGGTCAGTTTATATCACTTACCATTTTCACATTTGTATTTTACATTGTGTTTGCCAAGTTCAGAGAGATTGTGTGTATTGTTATATGCCCGTACGGACGGCTGCAGGGATTGATGCTCGACAAAAATTCTATTGTAGTGGCTTATGATGATGTGCGTGGGGAACCCAGAGGATTCATCAAAAAGAACTCTGCTGAACTTAAGGGCGACTGCGTAGATTGTCACCGTTGCGTGCAGGTATGTCCCACAGGAATTGACATCAGAAACGGAACACAACTGGAGTGTATCAACTGCACCGCTTGTATTGATGAGTGCAACGATGTGATGACGAAAATCCATAAGCCAAAAGGACTTATCCGTTATGCTTCACAGGCACAAATATCCAGCGGCATTACTAAACGTTTTTCGTTCCGAAGTTCTGCTTATACTGTTATTTTAGTGATACTCATCTCGGCCCTTACCTACCTGCTGGCTACCCGCAGTGATGTGGAAGCAACGGTATTACGTACACCCGGACTAACCTATCAGGCACAACCCGGTGAAAAAGTCAGTAATATGTACAACTTTGAAGTGGTGAATAAAACTTTTCACGACCAGCAAATTGAACTCAAAGTAGTTGATCCGTCTAACGCAGCTATCCGCATGGTGAACAATTCATCACTCAACTCTATACTTAAAGAAGACGACATCATCAGCGGTTCTTTCTTTATTGAAATACCTGAAAAAGACATTGTAAAAAACAACAATGAGGTACATATTCAGGTATTCAGTAACGGTAAACTTATGGATGATATTAAGACTAACTTTGTAGGACCTGTTTCACAATAAAAAATACACCACATGAAATTCAACTGGGGCCATAAGCTTGTTTTCTTCGGAGTTTGTTTTATGCTTTTTGTAATGGGCATGGTGTTTTACATGACGCAGAAAAAAAACGAACTGGTTGATGAAAACTATTACGAGAAAGGCATTCGTTTTCAGGAAGAGCTGAACAAATTCAACGCCACAGAAGGCAAAGATATTGACTTTACTTATGCGACCGCCACTGCTGAGATACAGTTCAAAATCCCATCTCCTTCCACCGCAGTTAAAGTACAACTTTATCGCCCGTCAGATTCCAAACTTGATCAAAATGTGGAGGTAACCACTGATGCTGACGGCAAAGCAATGTTATCAACCTCTGCTATGGCCAAAGGTTTGTGGCAGGTAAAACTTGAATGGGCAGTTAACAACTCCATCGTTACGTTTGAAAAAGCGATAACCGTGCAATGATTTTTTATACTGCTTTCTTAACCGGATTGCTCGGAAGTTTTCATTGTGTGGGTATGTGTGGCCCTATCGCATTAGCACTTCCTGTAACAGGTAGCAGTATAACACAAAAATTCATCAGCCGTATTTTATACAACCTGGGGCGTATTGTTACCTATGCTATCTTAGGATTTTTATTGGGGAGTTTTGGTAAAGGTTTAAAATTAGCCGGATTGCAGCAAAGCATCAGCATAGTTGCAGGAATACTGATTATTCTGCTGGCTGTTTTCAGCAGCAGATGGATAGAAAAATTTGTGGGCAATCCTTTTAAATGGCTGAGTGGAGATAGACTTAAGCAACTGTTTAACCAACGCACTTACTCCTCTCTTTTTCTCATCGGCCTGCTCAATGGGTTACTGCCCTGCGGTTTTGTTTACATTGGTTTACTTGGTAGTGTGGCTACTCAAGATGCCTGGCAGGGTGCTTTATTTATGGCTCTGTTCGGTGCAGGCACTGCCCCGCTTATGTTCACTGTTTCCATTGCAGGGCAGTTTTTATCTGCGGGAGTAAGAAGTCGCATTAATAAATTTGTACCTGTAGTTGCGGTACTTATCGGCTGTCTTTTTATCATTCGGGGTATGGGCTTAGGCATCCCCTACCTGAGTCCGAAAATATCATCTGATCATAAGGTGGTTAAAGATTGCTGCCGCAAATAACCCACAACACTTGTTTTTCAAATTACTATGTAACATTTTGCGGTGTGAAACTGCAAGACGAAGTTTTTTGGATAGCGCTTACTATGATTCCGGGAGTTGGCCAGGTAATGGCTAAGCACCTGGTGAGCTACTGCGGAAGTGCAGAAGAGGTGTTTCGTCAGAAAAAAACCAAGTTGATGCGTATTCCGGGTATCGGGGAAAAAACGGCTGAAGCCATTGCTGCTTTTCATGATTTCAGTGAGGCAGAACAAGAAATTGTATTTGCACAAAAACACAAAATAAAAATTCTGCCTTATGTGCATACTGACTATCCTGAGCGATTAAAAAACTGCGAAGACGGTCCGGTTGTGTTGTACCACTTAGGTGAAACAAATTTGAATACGGCAAGAACACTAGCCATAGTGGGCACCCGTAAAAACACCGATTACGGAAGAGCATTTACCGAACAACTACTGAATGAACTTCAAAACAGCGGGTGTTTAATTGTGAGCGGCATGGCCTATGGCATTGATATTATTGCACACAAAGCTGCTTTGCAAAACAACCTGCCCACGGTGGGTGTAATGGCTCACGGGCTGCATACACTTTATCCTTCGGCACATAAAAGTACGGCCAAAAAGATGATAGAAAATGGTGGCGGCCTGCTCACTGAATTTCGCAGCACTCAAAATGCCGACAAAGAAAATTTCCCAAAAAGAAACCGCATTGTAGCCGGTATGTGTGATGCTACCGTTGTAATAGAAACTGCTTTTAAAGGCGGTGCCATAATAACTGCTGAGTTGGCCAATGATTACAACCGCGATGTATTTGCCGTTCCAGGCCGCGCCAACGACACCATGTCGGAAGGATGTAACCAGCTCATAAGAAAAAATAAAGCCGCGCTTATTCAATCAGGTACCGACCTTTTAGAAATGATGGGCTGGCAACCTGCCAACAATAAACGCTCCGCTAAAACCAGCGCGCTCCTTAACCTTACTATTGAAGAACAATCCATAGTGAATCTGTTTAACGGGCAACCCAAACTGGGTATTGATGAAATAAGCCTGAGACTGGAATCCGACAGCGGCACTGTGGCACTCACCTTGCTTGATATGGAATTCAAAGGGATTATACGTTCTTTGCCCGGCAAGTATTACCAACTCTCCTCCACATGAAAAAATCCGTTTACTTTTCGTTGCTGCTGCTCACAGGTATCGTTTGCAGCTCAGCCAATTTAGTCCCACCGGCTTCTAAAAAAGCACCCGCTAAACCACGCAACGTGATATTGATGATTGGTGATGGCATGGGTTTGGCTCAGATTTGTGCCGGCTTTGTGGCCAACGGAGGTTACCTCAACTTTGAACGGTTTAAACACATTGGTTTCAGTAGAACTAACTCGGCTGATGATTATATTACTGATAGCGCAGCCGGTGCCACAGCACTTTCCACCGGTAAAAAAACTTACAACAGAGCCGTGGGTGTAGATGCTGATTCACTTCCGGCTAAAACTATTCTGGAGTATGCAGAAGAAAATCAATATGCTACCGGAATGGTGGTTACCTGCCCTGTAACACATGCTACTCCGGCTTCATTTATTGCTCACCAACCATCACGCAGCATGGATGAAGCCATTGCGCTCGATTTTCTGAAAACCGACATTGATGTATTTATTGGAGGCGGGCAGATTTTTTTTGATAAAAGAACTGATGGTAAAAACCTGCTGAATGACTTACGTAAAAACGGTTACCAGGTGGCCACCGATTTAAAATCAATTTACACAGTACAAAGCGGAAAGCTGGCCGGTTTTATGGCAGAAAAAGATCCGTTACCGGTTAACAAAGGGCGCGATACCAGTTTTTTGAAAGATGCCTCTCTGCATGCCATCAAATTACTTCAGCCTAATAAAAACGGGTTTTTTCTCATGATAGAAGGCTCTCAGATTGACTGGGGCGGGCACAATAACGACATTGATTATATTATGGCCGAGATGCTGGACTTTGACAGAACATTGGCCGCTGTACTTGATTTTGCAGCCAAAGACGGCAATACTTTGGTGATAGTTACTGCAGATCATGAAACAGGCGGCTTATCTCTGAACTCAGGCACTTCTTACCGGAAGAAACATGTAGAAGCAGGCTTTACTACCAAAAGTCACACGGGAATAATGGTACCTGTCTTTGCTTTCGGACCGGGTGCAGAAGAGTTCTCAGGCATTTACCAGAATACCGAAATTTTTTATAAAATGATGAATTACTACGGTTTCCGAAAGTAATTTACATTCCGTTTTACTGCGTAATAAAAATTTATATATTTGCACCCCTTTTAATTGGCGAGGTAGCTCAGATGGTTAGAGCGCAGGATTCATAACCCTGAGGTCACGGGTTCGACTCCCGTCCTCGCTACTCCCAAAGCCGCTTTATGCGGCTTTTTTTATGGCCATTTAAGCAAGCTTAAAAATTTATACATCTGACTTACAATCACATAAATTTCTCGTTGAAATAATTGTTTCTGTGTGCAACTATTTCATAGCACAACTTATCTACTTCTACAATTTAACCAGCCTATGCCCCAAATAAAGAAGTATTACAGCTACGTTCTGGTGGCTATTACATGCGCCACTGGCGGATTCGCAGTGTCGGGTATATTAAAAGATAAGTCAAACAAAAGAGAAAAGGCCGTTGCACAAACAACCACTGTTTCGGCTGAAGACAACAATCCGTTTTCTTTAATAAACAAGAGTTTAAACAGTTCCTACCAAAACGAAGGCATACGGGAATTGGAACCATTTTCCCACCTCATTGAAGATTACATCACAAAAGCCAAACAAAAAAATCCGGAGATACTGATATCTTACTACTTCAGAGATCTCGATAACGGAATTTGGATAGGCATAAACGAAAAAGAAGAATTTGCTCCGGCTAGTCTGTTCAAGCTGCCCCTGATGATGGCTATATTAAAAGAGGCTGAAAGTAATCCGGCAATATTATCCGCCACATACCAGTATTTCACTAAAGATTTTGCAGGCTTGGATAAAGGGGACGAGGGCTATGAAAAAAAGGATGGCAGTTTTTACTCGCTTGATGAACTGCTCCGACAAATGATTGTATACTCTGACAATGAGGCCGCACTTATTCTGCTTAAATATATTGGTGATGATAAACTGCAGGCTGTTGAAAAATTTCTCAATCAATCAGTTCCTGAAAATGGCAAACCCAACACCAACTTTATTAAGGTTAAAAATTATGCCTCTATCTTCAGGGTGCTGTATAACTGCACTTTCCTGAACAAAGAAATGTCACTTAAGGCCCTTAACTACCTGTCTCAGTCGCAGTACAAAAACGGCATTCGAAAAAGCATTCCTGCTGAAATACCCGTTGCACATAAATACGGCATAAGGGATATTGAACTTAACGGCACTAAAATTAAAGGACATCAGCTTCACCACTTCGGAATAGTCTATTACCCAAACAAGCCATTTACCATTGGTATAATGACACGAGGTAAAAACCAGCAGGTAAGTGATGAGATTATCTCAGACCTGGCTCGCATTACCTACACTGAAGTTAACCGCCAAATGCAGCAAAAATCAACGGCACGTATAAT